>CAYRHU010000018.1:0-47609 GCA_964424155.1 uncultured Chitinophaga sp. | reverse complement strand
TCGGTAAAATCAACGTCATGCCGCAGGAGATCGGCCGCGTGATCCTGAACCTGGTAAATAACGCATTTTACGCGGTTTCGGAAAGAAGTAAATCAACGGGGGAAGGGTATGTGCCAATGGTGAAAGTGAGTACACGTAAGCTTAAGGATAGGGTGGAGGTGAAAGTGGAGGATAACGGGAACGGGATCCCGGAATCGATCCGGGAGAAGATCTTCCAGCCCTTCTTCACTACCAAACCCACCGGGCAGGGAACCGGATTGGGTTTAAGCCTGAGTTATGATATTATCACAAAAGGACATGGCGGGGAGTTACAGGTGGAAACAAGGGTTGGGGAAGGCTCCACATTTATCATTTCTCTGCCGGTGAGTGGATGATCCGGTGTTTTTTCATATAGCGGGTTTGGATAATCAGTTGTCAAATGGAAGCTGTGGTTATACATTTATTTCCATATATTTAGTAAGCATGAGGCTACCCAACTTCTTACTGCTGTTACTCCTTCTGCTTTCCGCCCGCGTCGCTGCCCAGCAGTCGATGAAGGGAATGGGATCGCTGAAGCAGATTCCACGGGAAGGACTGGTCTTCGATGCGGGCTGGAAATTCATGCCGGGCGATGACCCCGCCCGCGCGGATCCTGCTTTTGACGACAGCCAATGGACGCCAATAGATCCGACGGATGAGATGCATCACCTGCCGCTCCTGCGGGACTCGGAAATGGGATGGCTCCGCCTGACATTGAACATTGATTCTTCTTTCCAGGGAAAAAGCCCGGCTGTGCTGGTTTCGGGTTTCGGCGCCATGGAAATTTACCTGAATGGCAAACTGACCTATGTTTTTGGTAAACCCAGCAGTGAATACGCGACCGAAAAGACCAGTTATTTTACCAATAAACTGCTGAGCCTGACATTCGGAAATTCTCCCCGACAGGTCCTGGCTATCCGGTATTCATTCAGCAAAAAAAACCTCTACCTGAAATTTGCCAATGCGCGACCCGTTATCAAGTTTGTGATCAAGGAGCTCAACCAGGGTTTTGCCGACCACTTAAAGGCTAACAATTTTGAGGCTACACTCCGCGCGATCAAACTTTCCTTTTACCTGCCGCTGGGTTTTCTCCTGCTCTTTCTTTACATGTCCTTCCGCCGGCAAAAGGAATTCTTCTACTCCGGCCTGTTTTGCCTCTCCCTGTTCCTGGCCATCCTGATGCATATCATCGCGCTGTCCGACCCCGTGACCGTAAACCGCTCCAACAGTTTGCTGCTGATGACACAGGTGTTTTATATTATCGGGGCCTTTTCATTTTTGCATAGCATTTATATTCTGTATAACCGGAAAAAAAGCTGGTTCTTTTACCTCATCGTCGCCTACGGGCTTTTTTCCATCCCCTTTTATTTTATTTCCTATGATATGAGCGGCCTCGTCAACGCCTTCTTTTTCCCGGTGATCAACCTGGAATTCCTGCGCCTCAACATACAGGCCGTTTACCATCGCAGGAAAGGAGCGGTCATTTTATTGCTGACCAGCCTGTTGTTTGCCCTGGCCATAGTCAGTTATATAATTTTCACGGTCAACCATCAAACGCAGGCCGCCGCCCTGCTCGAGAGTATTTCCTATATCCTCCCGGGGATCGGACTTTCCCTTTTTTACGCGGGAGAATTTGCCCGCACGGCGGTCGCCGAGCGGCAGCGTACACAGGAAGTGGAGAAATTATCGGCTGAGATGCTCGCCCGTGAAAAAGAAAAGCAACAGATCCTTGCTTCCCAGAATGAAACGCTGGAGAAACAGGTGACGGAGCGAACCGCCGAACTCAGCCGGTCACTCCAGGAACTGAAAGAAACCGAAGAACAACTCATCCAGCGCGAAAAGATGGCTTCACTTGGGGAGCTCACCGCCGGGATCGCCCACGAGATCCAGAACCCGCTCAACTTCGTCAATAATTTCTCCGAAGTGAATACCGAGCTGATCGATGAAATGAACGAGGATCTGAAGAAAGGAAAATACCCCGAGGCCGGAAAAATAGCGGAAGACATCCGCCAGAACAATGAAAAGATCAATTACCACGGCAAGCGGGCCGATTCGATCGTCAAAGCCATGCTCCAGCACAGCCGGAACAGCACCGGGCTGAAAGAAAAAGTTCAGATCAACAACCTCGTCGATGAATGCCTGCGGCTGAGTTTCCATGGCATGCGGGCCAAGGACAAAACGTTCAACGCGAAAACGGAACTGCTGACCGACCCGGCTGTTACCACGATAAACGCCGTATCACAGGATATCGGGCGCGTGCTGCTGAACCTGTTTA
Source organism: uncultured Chitinophaga sp. (assembly GCA_964424155.1). GTDB lineage: Bacteria > Bacteroidota > Bacteroidia > Chitinophagales > Chitinophagaceae > JJ008. Next base: position 45,316 of record CAYRHU010000018.1, on the reverse strand, counting down.
CCAATGCCTTTTACGCCGTGCTTGACAAGCAGAAAAAAGCGGCTCCGGGATTTGAGCCTTTGGTAACAGCGAGTACCGGGAAACTGCCGGGTGCCGTGCAAATCAGCATCCGCGACAATGGCAATGGCGTCCCTTCGAAAGTGATCGACAAGATCTTTCAGCCTTTTTTTACCACCAAGCCCACCGGGCAGGGAACCGGCCTGGGGCTGAGCATGAGTTATGATATTGTCACCAAGGGGCATGGAGGAGAGCTGAAAGTGAATACCCGGGAGGGGGAATTTGCGGAGTTTACCATTATTCTGCCTGAATAAATTATATTTAAGAACAAGAAACCACCAAAAAAAATTATATGAAAATCCTGGTAGTGGATGATGAAAAAGACGTACAGGTCTTATTCGAACAACGGTTCCGGCGCGAGATGCGAAACGGTGAAATGGAATTTGCCTTCGCTTTTTCGGGCGAAGAAGCATTGTCATTTATGAATAAGCACCACCAGGAAGCCGTGCTGATCCTTTCTGATATCAATATGCCCGGCATGAGCGGACTGGAACTGCTGCGCCAGATCAAAGAACAGCATCACGAACCGCCGCCGGTGGTGATGATGATCACGGCTTACGGCGACGCGGATAACTACAATACCGCCATGAAACTGGGCGCGGATGATTTCCTGACCAAACCCGTTGATTTCACATTATTAAAAGAAAAGCTAAAAGCGATACATTAATGGCCAAGATACTGGTAGTGGATGATGAGGCGGATCTCGAAACCCTGATCCGGCAGAAATTCCGGCAGAAGATCCGGGAGCAAAAGTATGAATTCGTTTTTGCCATCAACGGCGTCAAAGCGCTGGAGCAGCTGGAGCAGCACCAGGATGTGGATGTGGTGCTCAGCGACATCAACATGCCCGAAATGGACGGGCTGACCCTGCTTTCCCGTCTCAGCGAACAGAATACACTGCTGAAATCCATCATCGTTTCCGCCTATGGCGATATGGACAATATCCGCACGGCCATGAACCGCGGGGCATTCGATTTCATCACCAAACCGGTCAACTTCGAGGACCTGGAACTGACCATGCAGAAAACGCTCCGGCATGTGGCGCAGATGAAAGAAACCATGCAGGCGATCAAGGAGAACAATATCCTGAAAATGTACGTCGATGAAACCGTGCTGAACTTTATGGGCAGCCGGCAATTTGAAAATGCGCTGCTCCAGAATGAAACGGTGGAAGCGACGGTGGCATTTATCGATATCTGTGGGTTTACGGCGATCAGCGAAAAGGAGCAGCCGGATAAAGTGGTGAGCCTGCTCAACAATTATTTTGATGTGATGGTGAAGGAGATCATCGCCCAAAACGGGCTGGTGGATAAATTCATGGGCGATTGCGTGATGGCGGTTTTTAAGGGTGACTATCATCTCGACAGGGCAGTAGATGCCTGCCTGGCTATCCGTAATAATATTGCGGCGCTACCCAACAGCGGTGATTTTATGCCCCAGGTATCGATCGGTATCAACAGCGGTGAAATGATCTCGGGCAATATCGGTTCGGCCACGCTGAAGCGGCTTGACTTTACGGTTATCGGGGATACGGTGAATACGGCGCAGCGCCTGCAATCCGCCGCCGTACCCGGACAGATACTCATTCCTGAGCAGTGCTATGAAAGTATCAGCCAGTCTTTCCGCTGCCGGAAAGTGGGAGAGGTAAGCCTGAAAAACAAAGCCCTTAAACTGATCACATACGAGGTGCTGGACTAATCCCTTGTTTATTATTATATGCAATACGCCAAGGCATATGAATACATAATGACCCGGCTGGAAAGGGAACTGCCCGCCTGGCTCACCTATCATAATGCCGCACATACCAAAAGCGTGATCACCGCGGCGGAACACCTGGCAGCGTCTGAGGGGATACACGGCGATGAACTTGTATTACTCAAAACAGCCGCTCTTTTTCATGATGCCGGTTTCCTGAAACAGCCGGAAGAGCATGAAGCGACATCCTGCGAATTCGCGCGGGAACTCCTGCCGGGATATGGTTATACGGACGAACAGATCGCTCATATCGGACGTATCATTATGGCCACCAGGTTGCCCCAGAGTCCGCAGGACAGGCTGGGAGAGATTCTCTGCGACGCGGACCTGTATTATTTTGGGGAAGAAGGATACGCGGCCAACGCTTCCCGGCTTTACCGCGAGTTTAAGCATCGCGGGATCATTCAAACCGATGAGGAATGGGACCTGATGCAATTTGACTTTTTATCCAAACACCGCTATTTTACCAGGCATGCAACCGATCAGTTAGAGCCCTCCAAGCAAAAAGTGATCGGGGAACTGCAGAAAAGGATCAGCAAGCCGGCCCGGCCGGGTCATGCCAATGAACCCATGCAACTCCTGCAGGATCTTGTGCTGATGCTTGTGGGCGTGACCATCGCGGGTATCGCTTTAAAACTATTCCTGGTCCCTAACCATTTTTTCGACGGGGGGATCACCGGTATCTCGCTGCTGGTGCATGAGATCTATCATTTCAATCTTGGCCTGGTTATCCTGGTACTGAATCTTCCGCTCATCATTGTCAGTTATTTCTCCATCGGGAAACGTTTTGCGTTCCGCACCCTGTTAAGCGTGGTGCTGCTGGGCATTTGCCTGCTGCTGATACCCAATTATGCCATGACGGCCGACAAATTGCTCATCTCCATTTTCGGCGGCGCCTTCCTGGGCATCGGCATCGGGCTGATCATGCGCACCGGCGCGGCGCTGGACGGAATTGAAGTGCTGGCCGTTTATACGCTCAAGCGAACCTCCTTTACGATTACCGAGATCATTCTTGGCATCAATATCATCATTTTCACCATTGCCGGTTTCCGGTTTGGGCTGGAAACGGCGCTTTATTCCATCCTCACTTATTTTACTGCCACCCGCTGCATCGATTACGTGGTGGAAGGTTTGCAGGCATACACCGGTGTTACGATCGTTTCGGGGAAAAGCGAAGCGATCAAATACCAGCTCGTTAATAAACTGGGGAGGGGAATTACGGTGTACAAAGGGGAGCGCGGGTTCCTGCCCGGCCGCTTTGAGGTCAGCGCCGAATGCGATATCATTTTCACCGTCATCACCCGGCTGGAACTCCGCAAGCTGAAAAACCTGGTATATGAAGTAGACCCCAACGCTTTTGTCTTCGCCAACACTATCAAGGAAGCCTCCGGCGGGATCATCAAACGCCGGCACACACATTAAAGAATCTTCTGCCCGGCTGCCAACTGTGGACTGTGGACTGTTGACTGCCGACTGTTGACTGCCGACTGTGGACTGCCGACTGTGGACTGTTGACTGCCGGCTGCCCAACTGCCTCACAGTCCCAACACCTCCTTCAGCCTCGCATACCCGCTCCGGCTCACCGGCACTTTGGCCCCGGACCGAAGCACTGCCACCTGGCTGTCCTTTTCATAGGGATCGATCCGGGTAATCTGATGGATGTTGATGATATAGGAACGGTGCGACCGGACGAACAGGCTGTTGTCGAGCGACTGTTCAAAGTGGCTCATGGTTTTATTCTTAAGAAAATAACCTTCCGCCGTATGGATCTTCACATAATCATCGGCCGCTTCGAGGTAGAAAACGTCATGGATGGAAATGATCTTGATCTTGCTCCCGTGCCGCACTACGATCCGTTGCCGTTGCGTGGGCGAAAGCGAGGCCGACTCCAGCAGTTCCTGTGCGGGGTTTTCGGTTTGGGTCGTTGCTTTTTCCTTCCAGCGTTCAATGGCCTTGTCGAACCGTTCCTGGTTAAAGGGTTTTAGCAAATAATCCACCGCATGCGATTCAAAGGCCTTGATGGCAAATTCATCAAAGGCCGTAGTAAAGATGACGGCCGGGGGTTCTTCGATCAGTTCCAGCATTTCAAAACCGGTGATCTTGGGCATCTGGATATCGAGGAATACCAGGTCGGGCCGGTGTTGCTGGATGGCTTTCACCCCCTCAAAGCCGTCGCCGCATTCCTGCAGCAGTTCCAGCCCCGGATGTTTCTGAAGGTATTCCTTCACCACGCTGCGGGCCAGGGGTTCGTCGTCGATGATAATTACTTTGTTCATGATAATTTATTTTGAGGCGACAGGCTCCTCCGGGTTTTTATGATTAATATGTTTATGAATGAGCTGGCCTCGTTCAAATCTGGGGTATCTTAATTGAGGTTATAAATATATTCTCTTTTGCGTTGGTGTTCAGCAAATCGGTCCGGGCAAACAACAGGTAAAGCCGGCGCTGCACCGATTTCAGCCCGAAACCCGTTCCCTGTTTGGGGGAGGAGGTTTCCGGATCAAAGGGATTGGAAACGGTTATTTCGAGATCGCTTCCCGATTTCGCGACCCGGATCCGGATCAGGGTTTCGCCGGTGGTGTCATATAAACCGAATTTGATCGCATTCTCCACCACGGGCTGGAGCAGGAGGGCCGGTAATTTCATGGTCTCCGCCTCTTTTTCAATTTCAATGGCCGTGGCAAGCCGGTTGCCGAAACGCACTTTTTCAATATCCAGGTAAAGCTGCAGGTATTGCAGTTCTTCCTGGAGGGTGACCCACTGCGTTTCTTCTTTTTTGAGTGTTCCCCGAAGGAAATCGGACAATTGCTGCACCATTTTCCGGGCTTCTTCCGGACGGCTCCCGATCAGGGCGTTGATCGAATTCAGGCTGTTGAACAGGAAATGCGGCTGTAATTGCTGGCGGAGTTTAAACAGCTCGGCCTCTTTGGCCAGTTTCTCGGCATCGCTTTTCCGGAGTTCATTTTCCTTTTGCTCCTGCTGGTTGAACCAGAGCATACTGATCATGGTTACGCAGCCCAGTAAAAGGAAAGCGATGCTGAACCGGATGGAAAGGGAATGGTTCAGTATGTTAAGATAGCCATCATAATGTCCCAGTGATATGTTGAGCAACCATTTCACCAGTACCAGCCAGATGATCGTCAGGAAAAGACAGATCGAGAAGATATTGATGTATTGCTGCCCGCGGGGCAGATAATAACGAAGCGTGTTCATCATCAGCAGGCTGATCAGCAGCAGCAGGCTGTTGCAAATCAGGCTGTCCATGAGCGCTGCGGTCCATGGCAACCCGAAGAAATGCAGCACCATCACCTGGTCGGCAATCAGGACGGCCCAGCAAATGATGAAAATGATCTTGAAGCGTGTTATGGATAGTGGGGACCGGGCCATCTTACGCGAGATTCAGTAATTCATGACTGTTGCCAAACCGGATCTGCTCCGCCTTGGCATGAATGAATTTCATATAATTGTCCGCGTCATCGGTTTCCTCGACACGGGAGTAGAATTCGGCCCCGTCTATCAGTTCCTGCAGCCTGTAAAGTTCGCTTACGCTGATAAACTGCCATTGTACGAGTTGCTCCTGCTGGTTAAAGAAGATTTCTTCCGAACGCATGCCCAGCGATTGCGCCTTGTGAAAAGCTTCTTCCCGGCTGTGGGCATGTATCAGCCTGAGTTGTTCATCAAATTGGGCCTTGTGTTTTCCGTTGCCGCAAACGATCCGGAAAACCATTTTGGCGAGGTACCAGTTCATGGGAGGTTAAGGTTTTTGGTTTATAGTTTATGGTTTATGGTGTGGTGTTTCGGCGTGATTTTTCAGTAACTCTTAATTTCGATGCCCCCGAAGAATACGGTTCCTTTCAGTACAAGTACTTTATCGGGGTGGGCCCCGATGGCCTGTTGCGGTCTTTTATCCTCCAGGCCGCCAAAGATGGTGACCGTTTCCGATTTCACTTCCCAGTTGGGGGGAACAACCAGTTTGGTTCCGCCGAAAATGGTGGTCGTTTCCAGCTCCACCCGGCCCTGTATATCGGCCTGCGTAAGGTTCAGTTCGGTGCCTCCGAAGATGTTCACGATATCACCTCCTTTGAAATTTTTGGAGAGGATGTTTTTTTTGCTGCCGCCGAAAATAGCGGTGCTGTCGATATAATCATCCTGGCTCCAGCTTTCTTCTTCGTCCAGTATGGTGGTATCATCGCCGCACCCGGTAGATTTTTTTTCCCCGGATCCGTCCTGGAACCGGTGTTTCCTCGAGGGACGAAAGATGATAAAGGCCCCGATCAGCATCAGAACAACCGGCCATATATAGCGGCCGAGGGAGATATCGGGATAAAAATCGCGAAGCAGGAAGGCGCTCCCCACCAGGATCAGCATGAACCAGGCATACCCTTTGAAATTATGTTTGAGGCCGATAAATATACCCATGGCCACCAGGAAGGTTTGCCAGCTGAACAACCAGCCGGGGAATTCCGGCATGGTAACTCTAAGCAGGGCAACCAGGCCGATTACCAGGATAAATGCCCCGGTCCATATATGACTGTGTTTGCTGCGCTGTTCCCATCTTTTTTCCCAACGCTGTCTTCTTTCCTCCATCCGGCTGTTGAAATCTCCGCCCATGATTGTGAATTTTAGCCAAAGCTAAGCCGGGTGGAGAGAAAGGTCAATGACAAAAAGGCCACAAGGGGCCTTAAATCGGTGAATGACGGTAATTAACGGGTAAACGGGCGGATCAAAAACGGGCTTAGTTAAACGAGCTGCTCCAGATCAGCTGGTAGGGGTCTTTTTTCCCTTTTACACAGGTAAACAGGAAGCAGGTGATAAAGGGCATGTTCACAGATTCGGCTTCTCCCGAATGAATGGTCAGGGTACCGCTTACATAGGTCTCTGTCGATGATGTTTCCAGCGCCTTGAAACCGCGGGGCACTTTCTCATTTCCATAACCGATATCATACCGGCGGTAGGCGAGTTGTTCAACGAGGTTCTGAACGAATTCAGGCTGGTCGAAACGGGCGGAGATGTGTAGATTTTGTTTCATGGCAAAAGGATTGTTGGTTACGACCCTTTTCCATTTCACTCCCGGTAGTCACCGGGATCCACCCTTCACAGGGTCTTGTATCTATTAGATGCGGGTTTTCCTTTTTTACTTATTAAGGGAATGTGAAAGTGGAGGGCAATGGGTAATGAGTAAGGGGTCAACCCCGTTAAAATACGTTAAAACGGAGGCTACTTATCCAACGGGTAATTGATCGCGTACATTGATCAACTCAAACCGATCCCCGTCGAAAAGACCTTTGTCGCTGAGTTTGAGGTGAGGAATGACCAGCAGGGCCATGAATGACAGTGTCATAAAAGGTGAACCGAGCCGGGATCCGGCTTCTTTCGCGGCCCGGTCGATCCGGGCGTATTGTTCTGCTATTGTATAGCCATCTTCATTACTCATTAAACCGGCTACGGGAAGCGGTACGATCATTTCACCTCCATCGCAGGTAAAGGATACGCCGCCTTTATGTTCGATGACCAGGTTGACTGCCTGTGAAATAAAGGCCTCATGGGTGCCGACAGCCACGATATTATGACTGTCGTGCGCTACGGAAGATGCGATCGCGGAAGATCTTAATCCGAAATTCTTTATAAAGGCGATGGCCGGTCTGGAAGTTTTATACCGGTTAACGACCACGATCTTCAACACGTCATTTTCCTCATCCGCTTCCAATTTTCCAAAACGTTGACGCGGGGTGATCAATACCCGGTTGGTGATGAGCTGGCCGTCCAGCGCTTCTATGACAGGCACAGGCATGGGTAATGCGGTGGCCGGCAATTCAAAATCGGCGGCCATCGTTTTATCACAGGAAAAATTATTGATGGGGACTGCTTTTTGACTGCTGATTTTTGTTTTCCCGTTTTCCGCTACCAATTCCCCTCCAATGAATGTCTTACTTACTTCAAACTGTTCCAGATTGCTGACTACAATAAAATCGGCGGGATCGCCCACTTTCAATAAACCCACATCCAAACGGTAATGATACACCGGGTTCACACAGGCCGCTTTGAGCACCTTAAAAATATCGATTCCCCTGGCCACGGCCCGGGCGCAGAGCTGATTGATATGACCCAGCACCAGGCTGTCGGGATGTTTGTCATCACTGCAAAACATGATCTGATCGGGCCAGTCGTGCAGCAGATCGATCAGCGCGTCGAAGTTCCGGGCGGCGCTGCCTTCCCGGATGATGATCTTCATGCCCCGGTGCAATTTATCAAGCGCTTCTTCCTTTGTAAAACATTCATGGTCGGTGCTGATGCCCGCATCGATATAACGGCCGGCCATTTCACCCCTTAACCCGGGCGCGTGGCCATCCACCGGTTTGCCCAGGGACTTTGCCGCCGCGATCTTTTTCATCACTTCCTCATCACCGTTGAGCACACCGGGGAAATTCATCATTTCACTCAGGTACCTGATTTCATCCCTTTGTAGTAATTTCTTTACGTCATCAGCGTTCAACGTGGCGCCGGCTGTTTCAAAAACAGTGGCCGGCACACAGCTCGGTGCCCCGAAATTGAATTTGAACGGTACGGTTTTTCCGTTTTCAATCATGAATTCAACCCCTTCCATTCCGCAAACATTGGCGATCTCGTGCGGGTCGCTTACCGTGCCCACAGTGCCATGCACCACGGCGAGGCGGGCGAATTCGGAAGGCACCAGCATGGAACTTTCGATGTGAACGTGGCTGTCGATGAAACCGGGAAGTATGTAGTCGGGAGACGGGAGTCGGGAGTCGGGCTTGCCCGCCGAAGCGCTGGCGAAGGCGGGAGTCTCTTCAATGGAAGAAATCCTTCCATTGTCAACGGTTACCATTGCAGGGTATATCTTTTGCAGGTGTACATCTACAAAATTACCGGTAACAGAAAACGAAGCCATACTGCAGGTTTCGATAAAGTTAATTCAGTATCTTCAAATCCTTCTTTTACACTACAATTAATGCTGCAATACAATGAGAAAATTATTTTTCCTGCTGGTATTTTCCTGCATGCTGATCAACCTGCCAGCACAAAAAAATAAGCCGGTACCCCCGGTTAATACAGATCAGGCGGAAGATGTGTTATTCAAAAAGCTAAAATACCGGTTGATCGGCCCCTTCCGCGGCGGCCGCAGCGGTGCCGTTGCGGGCAGCCTGAAAAACCGTACCACTTTTTATTTCGGTGGTACGGGAGGAGGAGTCTGGAAAACCGCGGACGGGGGAAGCAACTGGACCAATATCTCCGATAAATTTTACGGCGGTTCCATCGGCGCGGTGGGGGTGGCTCCATCCGATGAAACGATCCTTTATGTTGGTGAGGGAGAGAATACCATGCGCGGGAATGTAAGTGAGGGTTTGGGAGGAATGTGGCGGACCGATGACGGCGGAAGATCCTGGCGCAATCTCGGTCTGAAAGACGGCCGGCATATCATCCGGATCATCATCCATCCCAAGAACCCCGATATCGTATGGGTCGCGGTGATGGGGCATTTATTTGGTCCGAACGATGAGCGAGGCGTTTATAAAACCACGGATGGCGGCCGCACCTGGAAACGGACCCTGTTTGTCAATAGCCAGACCGGTTGCAGCGACCTGGTGATGGAACCGGGGAATCCATCCGTGTTTTATGCGGGAACCTGGCGGCTGATCCGTACACCATACTCGCTGGAAAGCGGGGGCGAAGGAAGCGGATTATGGAAAAGCACCGACGGAGGAGAAACCTGGACCAACATTTCAGCCCGGAAAGGACTGCCGAAAAACACATGGGGTGTCGTTGGTGTGGCTGTTGCGCCTTCGAATACCGATAAGGTATACGCGATAATAGAGAATAAGGACGGGGGGCTGTATTCAAGCGCAGACGGCGGCGAATCATGGACACTGGCCAGCAATGATAACAATATTCGCCAGCGGGCCTGGTATTATACAAAAGTGTATGTTGATCCGAAGAATGAAAACAAAGTGTATTGCCCGAATGTGGGATTCATGGTCAGTACCGACGGGGGCCGCACTTTCAAAAGCATTTCAACGCCGCACGGGGATCATCATGACCTCTGGATCGATCCCGAAGACGGTAACCGGATGATCGTGGCAGATGATGGCGGGGCTCAGATCAGTTTTGACGGCGGTTCAAACTGGAGCACTTACCTGAACCAGCCTACCGCGCAGGTATACCGCGTAAGCACGGATAATGCGTTTCCTTACCGCATTTTATCAGGCCAGCAGGATAACAGCGCTTTCCGTATCAGGAGCCGCACCTATGGTTCGGCCATCACGGCCTCCGATATGGAAGTGGCTGCCGGCAGCGAAAGCGGTTATGTGGTGGCCGATCCGCTCAACCCGGATATTACCTACGGAGGAAATTATATGGGGATGCTACAACGGCTGGATCACCGCACCGGTGAGAGCCGCCTGATCAACGTTTGGCCGGTAGACAATATGGGCGCCGGCGCCGAAGCGGCGAAATACCGGTTTCAATGGAACTACCCCATCTTCTTCTCCCCGCATAATCCCAAACGCCTGTATGCGGGGGGCAACCACCTGTTCGTAACGGAAAACGAGGGAAAAAGCTGGGAGCAGATTTCTCCCGACTTAACCACGAACGACCGGAGCAAACAGGCTTCCAGTGGCGGACCGGTCACCCAGGACAACACGTCCGTGGAGTATTACTGCACCATCTTCACGGCAACGGAATCCGAATATGAAAAAGATCTGCTGTGGAGCGGCAGCGATGATGGGTTGATCCATGTAAGCCGGGATGGCGGGAAGAACTGGGAGAATGTCACTCCCAAAGACTGCCCCAAATGGATGATGTGGAACTGCGTGGAGCCGGATCCTTTTAAAAAGGGCGGCGCCTATTTTGCGGGCACCCGTTATAAATCGGATGATTTCAGGCCTTACATATATAAAACGGAGGATTACGGGAAAACCTGGAAGCTGATCGTAAACGGCATCCCCGCGCTTCATTTTACCCGGGCGATACGCGCCGACAGGAAGAGACCGGGATTGCTCTATGCGGGCACCGAGTACGGCATGTATATTTCCTATGACGACGGTGCCAACTGGCGTTCTTTTCAACTGAACCTTCCCGTTACCCCCATCACCGACCTGGCCATCAAGTATAATGACCTGGTTGTCGGCACCCAGGGCCGGAGCATTTATATCCTCGATGATCTCAGCGTCATACAACAACGCGATGCGTCCGTTACGGGAAAAAACCTGCACGTATTCAACGTGAACCCGGCCTGGCGCATGCAGGGTGGCGGCCGGTTCGGCGGTTTTGGCGGCACGGTGCGTAACGCCGGAATGAATCCGCCCAACGGGGTGGTCATTCATTATTACCTGAAGCAGGCAACCGATTCAACAAAGTTATCGGTCGACATTCTTGACCGTAACCGGAAACTCATCAAATCCTTTTCCACCACATCAAAAGATAATAAGATCGAGATTGATCCCGGGATGAACCAGTTTGTCTGGGATATGAATCATCCCCCGGCGGAAAGGGCAGACGGACTGATCTTATGGAATGGCTCCGTTGGCGGCCCCAGAGCGGCTCCGGGAGATTATGTTGCCCGGTTTAAATCAGGAAATGATTCGGCCGAAGTCGCATTCACGATACTCGCCGATCCAAATTACAAAACCAGTAATGCCGAATACGGGGAACAGGTGAATTTTCTGCTGTCAATCCGCGACAAATTCTCGGACGTGATGAAGGCGCTCAGGAATATCAAAGAGGTGCGCCAGCAGATGAATGATTTCAGTGCCCGTAACGGCAGGGATGTTCCGAAGGAGATCAAACAGCAAATGGATACGATCAACAGGCAACTGACTGCCGTCGAGGAAGCGTTGCACCAGACGAGGGCCAAAAGCAGCCAGGACGTGCTGAATTATCCCATCCGGCTGGATGACAAGCTCGCGGGATTATACCGGGCTGCCGCTGCCGGTCAGGCCGCTCCGTCCAAACAGGCAAAAGAAGCCTATGCCGACCTGGCGGGGCAGATCGACACTCAACTTGGTAAACTGAAAGCTATATTGTCGGTGGAGCTCGGAAAGCTTAATTCGCTGATCCATGAAAAGACATTACCGGTGATTGGGGTGAAGAAAGAATGATACGTGGAGTGCAATAATTATCGTGCCGGGGGTATGGGATTTCATTTTTTTTACCACATAGGACATAGAGCACATAGAATAACACATAGGATATTCATTTATGGTTTGTCAATGTGTTCCCGGCTGTGTTCTAATTTCTAATGGTTCAAACTTTTCGAACCGGGTAACCGCCCCGTTTTTTCCAGCCTGATGAAAAATAGTAAAAAGCAATCCGGCGGGATCGGAATCTGAAAATCTTCCGGGTGATTTGTAAAATAATAATATGCAAATGGATTCTCGCCGGATCCGCCGCTCTCCTAATCCGTTTTCGGAGGGTCGTATTTTTTTGTGCGCGCTTTCATTAATGCGATCGCCTCTTCTTCATTGGCAAACATATTGTTTACGTTGACAACATGTTTGGCCATCTTATCGTAGCGCTTGGTCATCAGCCATACGAAGAGGTGGAGATAGTGTATGCCATCAAAAGTCAGCGTTTTCTGTTTGGCAAAAACATCTTTGTTTTTCAGGAATTCGCCGGGGATCTCGGTATAATGCAGGGCCGGGCGCACATGGTGTACTGCGTGGTAACCGTCGTTCCAGCAGGTTTTGTTATAAACGGTATTGATGCAATTGATGGTATTGTCTTCCAGGTTTTCGAGATCAACAAACGCGTGCTGTGTCCAGTTACCGAGCATCATCACCAGCCGGGCGAAGAGGAAGGGAATGATAAAAATAAACAGCGTGGCATGGAAATTTACAAAACTCATCCCGATGCAGAAGGCGAAGAAGGACATTTCGCCCGCGGTGAGCCGCATGTAGAATTTTTTTCTTTTGCGGCTGAAGAAATACATGAATGTATCCCGGAAGCCGAGGAACAGGAAGTTGAGGTAATACCGGATAAAATCACGGAGACTGTCGCGCTGGTAACGCAGCGTGCTGCTGGCGTCGTCCAGCATATTGTTCTCCACGTGGTGCATGCCCATGTGATGGGCGAAATAGGTTTCGGGCGTATGGCCGAAGAACGGGCAGACGATCCAGATGATGTAATCGAATAACCAGTTATAGGCTTTTTTGAACAATTTACGGTGGCAAATGCAATGCAGCATCAACCCGAAACGGCCTTTGAAATACATTTGTGAGACATAGAAGTAAGGGACATAGACCAGCCACCAGTACCAACCCCGGAGAAGTGGCGTGTAAAGCAGTATCGCCACCGGGATCACCAGTATATGTATGGCCGTAAGCAGATGGATAAAGGGCAGGTCCCTTTTATCATTCAGGTACCTCAACCAAAATCGTTCATACGCCGAAAATTCTTTGGGTTCTGTATATACGGGATCCGTAATTACTGTCAGTGCCTTCATACATCAAAAATAAAATCAAATCATTTCCGGAAGGAGGGGTCCTTCTTTTTTAGTAAACCGTTGGTTTCCAGGTAAAATGGTTGTGATTAGACCCTAAAAATACAGTATTACGGTCATTTGAGGTGATTTGTTTTACTTATCGGCAACTGATTTTTGTCATCCACCCGGCACTTACATTTTCAGATCCGGTTTGATCTCCCTGACCTTCGTAGTGGCGCCTCCGTCAAGGGTCAGGTCGACGGGTTTATTGGTTTGCCAGGAACCTCTTGTAAAATCAGGGATGTCGACGGACCTGGATTTTTTTTCAACGGAACGCTGGCTCAGCGGGAACAGGCAGCTCCAGGAGGCCGCATCATAAACATCCTGGTCAAGCGGGAGTCCGTTGCGCAGGCAATCGATTAGCCGCCAGTCCATGATAAAGTCCATACCTCCGTGTCCGCCCACCTCTTTGGCGATAGCGCCGATATGTTTTACAATGGGGGGTGCATATTTCTCTTCCAGTTGTTTCAATTCTTCGGGTTTTATCCAACTGTGACCGAAAGCAATTCGTTGAGGGCCTGGCCATTTCTGTGCGGCGCCTTTTGTGCCGCTTACAAGGTGGATCCGCGAATAGGGACGGATGGTTGAAACATCGTGCTGCACCATCACCGTCTTACCCTTATAGGTCCGGATCAGGGTGGTGTTCATATTGCCCCGGTAGGTTTTTCCTGCGTAATCATTGAAGAAAGGATCCTTTGCCGCCAGTTCTTTCGCCATCGCATTCATGGTAAAATCGCCGGTGCTCATACTCACGAGATGGTCGAATTTATCACCCCGGTTGATGTTCATGCACTGCGCCACGGGCCCCAGTCCATGGGTGGGGTAGAGGTTGCCGTTATGACCCATATTCTCCTTTAGCCGCCACATGTCGGCATAGGCTTTTTTATTGAAGAGCCAGTCTTTGGTGAGGTCGTGAATATAGGCCCCTTCCGCATGCACGATCTCGCCAAACAATCCCTGGCGGGTCATGTTGAGGGTGAGGAGTTCGAAGAAATCATAGCAGCAATTTTCGAGCATCATGCAGTGCTTACGGGTTTTTTCGGAAGTTTCAACCAGTTCCCACAATTCATCCATCGTTTTACCCGCGGGCACTTCTGTGGCCGCATGTTTGCCGTTCTTCATGGCATACACCGACACGGGCGTATGCAGGTGCCAGGGGGTGGCGGAATAGACCAGGTCAATATCATTTTTTTCACAAAGGGCTTTCCAGCCTTCCTCCCCGCTGAATTCCCGCGCCTTCGGGCGTTTCATTTTTTCGAGGGTTTTTTGCGCGGCGGTCACGCGATCCGGGTATTTATCACAGAGCGCCGTGATCTCCAGTCCGTCGATATAACTCAGTCGTTCCACCGCATCCGATCCTCTCATGCCGAGCCCCACAACAGCCACCCGCATCGTTTCGATCTTTGGCGCTGCGTACCCGCACATATTGAATCGCTGATTGTTCAGTTCTTTTTCTGTTGAGCGATCCATTTGTTCATCGGATGGACCGATCACCCGGGCCAATGACGGGATGCCTGTGGCCATGATACCCCCGCCAACGGCAAGCCGGCGCAGGAATTTTCTGCGGTTGTTCTCCATACAAACTGATTGTTGCTGCAAGTTCTTCAATAAAAACGGCAAAACCGCGCGGGTGGCGCATTTCACTCAAACGATTGTGAAATCATCCTTCATCCAGCAGGTCGGGTCTTCTTTCGGCGGTGCGCAGGAGCGCCTGCTCATGGCGCCAGTCCTCGATTTTCTTATGATCACCGCTCAGCAGGATCTCGGGTACTTTCATCCCCCCGAAAACTTCCGGCCTGGTGTAAACCGGTGGCGCCAGCAGGTTATCCTGGAAAGAGTCCGTGAGCGCGGATGTCTCATCGCCCAGCACGCCCGGTAACAGGCGCCCTATGGCATCAACGAGTACGGCGGCCGGTATTTCACCCCCGCTTAATACATAGTCACCGATTGAAATTTCACGGGTTACGTATTGTACCCGGATCCGTTCATCGATTCCTTTGTAATGCCCGCAGATAAGCAACAGTCTTTTTTTCAGTGACAGCGCGTTAGCGGTTTTCTGGCTGAACCGTTCCCCGTCGGGCGTGAGATATATAATCTCATCGAATTTTTCTTCCGCCGATAATTCTTCGATCGCTTTGGCCAGCGGTTCACACATCATTACCATACCCGCCCCCCCGCCGTACTGATAATCGTCTACCTGGCCGTATTCATTAACGGCCCATTTTCGCAAAGGATGAACCGTTACCGACAGCAAACCCTTGTCCCGCGCCCGCTTCATGATGCTGTGCTGCAGCGGGCTTTCGAGCAATTCGGGCAGTACGCTGAGTATGTCGATATGCATGCGGCAAAGATATAACCTGCTGAAAGAAAAGGGGATTGGAAATTAATTGACTTCTAATACCCCATTAATGCCCTTCCAATGCCACTGGCTTTATTTTGTAAGGTTTAAATTTTTCTTACATGGGAGTAAAAACACTGGCCAAAAAAAAAATTGTGTGCAGGAACCTGTTGGAAGAAGATTACCAGTCGGTCTGTGATCTTCAGCTGACCTGTTTCCCGGGAATGAAACCCTGGAGCCGGGAACAATTCCACAGCATTCTTTCCATATTTCCGGAGGGACAGTTCTGTATTGAGTACAACGGGCAATTGGTTGCTTCCAGTTGCAGCCTGGTCATTACGCGTGAGGAATATTCAGAAACAGCCAGCTGGAATGAGCTCACCAACCGCGGATTCATCACCAATCACGATCCCGAAGGCGATACGCTTTACGGTATGGAGATCATGGTGCATCCCGGATTCCGGCTGATGAAACTGGCCCGCCGTCTCTATGAGGCGAGAAAAAAACTGGCCCGGGATCTCAACCTGAAGTGTATCCTCATTGGCGGACGGATCCCGAATTACCACCTCTACGCGGAGCACATGAGCGTGGAGGAATATGTACAGCAGGTGATCGATAAGAAGATCTATGATGCGGTGCTCACCGCCCAGTTATCGAACGGATTTGTGCTGAAAAGACTCTTGCCTGACTACCTGCCGGCCGATAAGGAATCGGGGGGGTACGGCACTTTTCTCGAATGGAGCAATCTATTATTTGCCGACCGGAAAAAACAGGCCGTCAAACCGGATCCCTATGTTCGGATCTGCTGTATCCAGTACCAGATGCGGATGGTGAAGGATTTCAAAGAGTTCGCCGACAACTGCGAATACTATGTGGACGTGGCCTCCGATTACCGGTCCGATTTCGTTGTTTTCCCGGAAATGCTCACCATGCAGTTGCTGAGTTTCCTGCCCCAGCGGCACCCGGCGGAGGCGGTAAGACAGCTGGACGCATTTACCAGCCAGTATGTGGAACTGTTCACGGGTCTCGCGATCCGGTACAACGTCAACATCATCGGCGGGTCGCATTTTGTCATCGAAAACGGCGACCTGTATAATGTATCCTACCTGTTCAAACGCGACGGCACTTTTTCGCGCCAGTTCAAGATCCATATCACCCCGCAGGAGCGGAAATGGTGGGGGGTGAAACCGGGGGATGAGATCAAGGTATTCAATACCGACTGCGGTAAAGTGGCTATCGCCATTTGCTATGATATCGAATTTCCTGAACTCAGCCGGATAGCCGCATCCAAAGGAGCCAATATCCTGTTCGTGCCCTTTAATACGGATGTGCGGCGTTCTTATCTGCGGGTTCGCTACTGCGCCCAGGCCCGGGCCATCGAGAACCAGGTGTATGTTGTCATCACCGGCGCGGTAGGCAATCTTCCCAACGTGGAGAACCTGGATATCCATTATGCGCAGTCCGCCATTCTCACCCCCAGCGATATCGAGTTTCACCGGGAGGGGCTCGCGGCCGAGGCCCCGGCCAATGCCGAAACCGCCATCGTTCAGGAACTCGACATGAACCTGCTTAAAAGAAACCGGGAATGGGGGAGTGTGCAAACCTGGGCGGACCGGCGTACCGATTTGTACCAGTTGCAATGCCGGGATGGCGAAAAGCTGCTCCGGATATAATATTTACAGCGCATAACTTTACCTATAATTTACCCATGCAGGATATCAATATATTGATCGTAGAGGATGAAAAAAAAATCGCGGATGCGCTCCGGCAGGGGCTCAATGAAAATTCTTTTTATGCGGAAGTGGCCTACGACGGCAACATCGGTCTGAAACTATTTAAAAGCCGGCCTTTCGATCTCGTGGTGCTGGATATCAACCTGCCCGGGATGAACGGGTATGAGCTTTGCAAGGCCATACGCGCAGCCAACCCCGCCGTTCCCGTGGTGATGCTGACGGCCATGAACACGGTGGAGGATAAGATCGAAGGGTTTGAAGCCGGTGCCGATGATTATATCATCAAGCCATTCGACTTCCGCGAATTGCTGGTACGGATCCGCGCCCTGCTGAAACGCATGCACCAGACCGTCGCCACCGGCACCCTGCTGCAGGCCGGGGATCTTGTAATGAACCTCGACAGCAAGCAGGTAACCCGGGAAGGGAAATCCATATCGCTGACGGCCAAGGAATTTCAATTGCTCGAATACCTGCTGCGAAACAAAAACCGCGTGGTATCCCGTGCCGATATCGCGCTGCAGGTTTGGGATATCGACTTCGACACCCGTACCAATGTGATCGATGTTTATGTGAACTATCTCCGAAAAAAAATCGACAGGGGATTTGCCGAGCCCCTGATACACACCCAGGTGGGCATGGGTTATATTTTAAAAGACACCGGAGCATGAAGCTGACCTACAAGATCAACCTGCTGTTTACGCTCATCGTTTCAATCATCCTGCTGGTGATGTCCATCCTGATCTTCAACTCCTCCCGGCAAAGCGTGAATGAGGAATTCAGGCAACGGCTGCAGACCCGCGCGGCCCGGACAGCCTATCTCTATACTTTTTTTAAGAACGATACCACGAACCTCCTGAAATCACTTGATTCAACTGCGCCACCGGCTCTTGTCAATAAGAGCATCCACATTTACGATCCCGGCGGAAAAATTGTATACGAGTATCATGATGCGGGTACCGACAGGATAAAAGTGCCCGAATCCTGGCTGAAAAATGCCAGTGAAACGGAATCCCGGTATCACCGCCTGGGGGAGAAAGATATCTGCATCTATCCCGCCGTTTCGGCCGGGGATAAAATCCGTGTACTGGTGGCGGCGGAAAATGTATCGGGACGGGAATACATCGCCGATCTGAAGCGGATATTTCTGCTGTCCGTACCGCTGGCGGTTTGCTGCGCCCTGCTGGTCGGATATCTTTTTTCTCGGACGATCGTACGACCGGTTAAAAAAACGATCCATGATGTACAGCTGATCACCTCGCAAAATCTATCACACCGTCTCTACACGGGTAAAAGAAAGGACGAACTGGCCGTTTTGAACGCCACCTTCAACAACCTGCTCGACCGCCTGGAAGAATCATTCGCCATACAGCGGAGATTCATCTCCAACGCCTCTCACGAGTTGTCCACCCCCCTGACCTCGGTCTCCAGCCAGATTGAAGTGGCACTGCTGCATAACAGGGACGAAGAGGAATACCGGAAGGTGTTGCGTTCGGTGCTGGAGGATGTGCTCGCGCTTCAGCAGCTCACCCGCAACCTGCTCGAAATTGCCAAGGCCGGGACGCATGGCGCCATCTCGCTCGAAAAACTGAGGATCGATGAGGTGCTGTTGCGCGCGCATAGTGAAGTATTGCGACAGAACACGGGATTTGCCGTCGAAATCAGCTTTCCGGATCTCCCGGAGAATGAAAAGGAATGCCAGGTTTTTGGGAATACACACCTGCTGGCCAGCGCATTCCGGAACATCATGGAGAACGGCTGTAAATATTCGCCCGACCATACCGTTCAGGTGCGTCTCTCTTTTCAGCACGGCGACGCGGAGTTGATCTTTTCCAATAAAAGCGAGTTCATACCCGAAGATGAAATCGTGCATTTGTTTGAACCATTCTATCGCAGCAATAACGCCGAAGGCCGGCAGGGTGTGGGTCTTGGCCTTACACTTACCCGCCGGATCATCAGCCTGCATAAAGGCACCATCCAGGCCGAGTCAAAACCCGGCGAGGGAACCTCGTTCCGCATTGTACTGCCCACGCTGGTAAAGTGATGTTTTTTTAATGTCATTCTAACGCGGGTTTAATCCCCTCTTTAGTACGTGGCCATATCTTGAGCGTCGGAGCAATCCCTGGTTTAATGAAAAAACTGTTCAGCCGCATACTGGTTCCTGTAAATTTTAACAGGAATACCGAAATGGCCCTTCAAAAGGCCGTGCAGGTGGCCAATGAATTCAGTTGCGACCTGCACCTGCTGCATGTGCAGACACCGCTGAACGTGATCCCGTTCCTGTATGATGGCACGGTATCGGGTACCCTATTTCAACCCTCCGCCGGCTCGGCGGCGCAAAAACTGGATCAACTGGCGGCGGCGCATAAACCGGATTTGAACGAAGGATTGCTGATGACGACCGAAGTGCTCAGCGGTAACTGGCAACGGGTGATGAGGGAAGTGATCATCGTGCAACATATTGATCTCGTGCTGGTGCCGAAATATCACCGGCGCTTCCCGGGAGCGCTTGTGCAGCTCATCAATGTAAACCGGCTTTCGCAGCAAACGGGCTGCCCCGTGCTTACCGTTACCCGGAATTTTGATATCGGTCATCTGCAGCATATCGTGGTTCCCGTTGCAGACATGGTACCGCTGCGGAAACTGGTGGTGGCCACTTACCTGGCCCGGAAATTCGATGGAATCATTCACCTGATGGGCCAGAACCGGTCTTCCTCCGGTGAAATTAAATCATCCCGCAGCATGCTGCGATCCTACCAGCTGCTCCGGGATTACAGCAGCGTGCGGGTGTATTGCTCCACGCATGATGAGAATGAGGGCGCCGGCGGTACGCTGGCCTATGCGAAAAATGTTCATGCCGATCTGATCGTGGTCAATCCCGGAAAGGAATCTGTTACGAAGGGACTGTTCGGACACTGGCCCGGGAAATATTTGTTCCGGGAATCACCGATACCGGTGCTGACCATTTCAACGGTTTCACAAAATCAGTAATCAATAAAAAAAAATACAACTATGCAGGGAAAGTTCTTGATGACCATTTTCATGACGACTATGCTGTTTGGCTCGGCCGGTGCGCAGGAGCTGGATGATATTAGGCGTTTGCTGGATAATGAGCGGTATGCGGCAGCGGAGGAAACGCTGGAGAAAAAAATCGACAGTGGAATTGAAGATCCGGAACTGAATTACCTGATGGTGAAAACCTATCTGGAACAGGAAAAAATAAGTGAGGCCGGTCAATTCGTGGAAGAACGCGGATTGAAAGCGCCCTACCAGGGCAAAAACACGCTCGACCGGGTGGCCTATGCGAGATACCTGATGGGTACCGGTAATTACCAGGACGCCGGTGATATTATTGCCGGGATCATGAGTGTGAAGCGAAACACCAAGGATCCTGTAGTGTTGTACGCAGTGGCGGATGCTTATATCGGGTCCGAAAAAGGGAACCTTCAGGAAGCGATTGCCATGCTGGTGAAAGCAGGAGATAAAGACGAAAAGGATCCGGAGATCGACATGCTGAAGGGAAACGCCTACCGGAAACTGGGAGATGGCAGCAATGCCTATAAGGCTTATGCAGCGGCGCTCCGGAAAGACCCGGACAATCCGAAAGCCAATTACCTGATGGGTAAGATTTTCAGGGCTCAAAAGAACCCCGAACTATACATGGATTATTTTATGAAAGCCTACCGGGCCGACTCCACATATGCTCCCGTGCTGGATGAATTATACGATCATTATTATTACCGGGATTTCAAACAGGCAAAGAAATACCTCGAGAAATACATCGCGGCTACCGATTACTCCGTGGAGAATGACTATGCCTATACGGACATACTCTACCTGAACAAAGAGTATGACGCGGCCATCCGTTCGGCAACAGCCATTCTCGAAAAGGAAAAGGAGAAAGCCCAGCCCCGGTTGCACAAACTCATTGCCTATTCTTATGAAGCGGCAGGCGATACGGCACAGGCGGCGATCAGCCTGGATACCTATTTCCAAAAGGAAGACCCCGCCCGGATAATCGGTCCTGACTATGCCCTGAAGGCCAAACTTACCGCGGGAAAAGACGGGATGGATTCCGTAGCGACAGAATTGTATGCAAAGGCTTTCGCGCTGGATACCTTAACTTCTAATAAAACGGATTATGCTGTTGAACTGGCCAAATTATCCGAACGACTGAAAGATTACAGCGCCCAGGCAAAATGGCTGAAGTATGTATATGAGCATAAGGAGCAGCGAACCAACCTGGATCTGTTTTACTGGGGAGTGGCGCACTTCAACGCAAAAGAGTATGCTTTAGCCGACAGTGTATTCGTTACCTATACGACCTCGTACCCGGAAAATGTGTACGGTTATTACTGGAGGGGCCGGATCAACGGGGCTATTGACACATCCATGAACGGGGGCCTGGCCGTTCCCCATTACGAAAAAGTGGTGGAGTTGGGTGAAAAAGATAAGGCAGCCAACAAGGCCATGCTGGCAAAAGCGTATGGTTACCTCGGTTCCTATGAAGCCAACACCACGAAGGATTTTGAAAAAGCCCTGGCCTGGTTTGAACGTTTTTTGGCCATCGACCCGGGAAACGAAGATGCCCTTCGCTATACCGAAATCCTGAAAGAATGGATCGCGAAATCAAAGGAGGAAAACACCGTGCCGGAATCGAAAGTGGAGAATGATCAAAAAGAGAACAAGGAATAGTAAGAAATAATTAACCCCCGGGGAACCGGGGGTTGTACAGAAACAAAAACCAACAATAACCCTTTCGGGCTTATTTGTGCATATTTTCAGGGTAAATGTAAACGTGATTTTTTTCCGGTCAATTGATATTGGTCAGCCTGGTGAATGACTTATGTCAATGCGTATCACGGGTGACAATCGACGGCCGCACCGGGCGACTGTGGTAATTCGGGGCTGATAAAGGGAATGCCCAGGTTTAGTCCGCGCAGGATCAGCAGTACCCCCATCAGGGAAATGAAAACGGGCGTCATCCGCCTGAAAACGGTCCTCAGTTCGGGCTTGATCATTACGCCCGCATAGCCGATAAACAGCATGGCAGGTAGCGTACCGGCTCCGAACAGGGCCATAAAGAGTACGCTTTCGCCGGTTTGCGCAAAGGAGAGCGAGGTGGCCAGTGCGATATATACCATTCCGCAGGGAAGCAGGCCGTTCGCCATACCCAGCAGCAGAAAACTCAACACGCTGGTCGGGGAACGAAGCACGCGGATAATGAATTGCTGAACCGATTGGTAAAATGGGTTGAGGATCCTAAAATGAATTCTCTTTTTTGAAAGCAAATACAGCCCTGCCAGCAACAGCACCAGCACACCCATGCCGATAGAGAACCATTGCTGGTATCCGGCAATAAAAAGCTGTCTTCCGGCCAGCCCGAATAAAAGCCCGATCAGGCTATAGGTGGCTACCCGGCCCAGCTGGTAAAGAAAAAGGGCCAGGAATTTATTCAATGCCGAAAAATGATGTACCGGGAGGGCCAGGCTCAGCGGGCCACACATGCCGGCGCAATGCAGGCTGCCGGCGGCGCCCAGGGTAAAACCCGATATGATGACCGGCCATACCATTACAATACCTCTATGTATTTTTCTGTATAGTAATTTTTCTGTTCATCCGCCCAGCGGATCTTTATGGTATATGTACCCGGCTGTACCTGGTCGGGTGGAAAGGACTGCGTGGCGTCGGCATCCGTTTCCAGTTTGAATTTCCGGTCCTTACTTTCATCATAGGCACAGTAAAACCAGATTTCGCCGGAGAGTTTCTTATTCTTCATTTCCTCAGGCAGCAGGAGGCTAATCCCTTTTTCGGTTTGTGCAACGGAGACCGCGGCAGACAGGTTCCCGGCTTCCCGTTTGCCATCGATCACCTGCTGGTAACGAAGCTCCTGTTTATAATAATCCTTTTCCACCAGTTCAAAACGGGTGGACACGGAACGGTACACCAGGTAAAACATACCGGCGCCAAATACAATAAATACGAGCAATAACCTGTTTCCCCAGTTCATGATCAGTAACGTTTAAAGGGTCCTGTGAAATTTGTTTGCAGCGAGGTGATCCGTTTTTCCCCCTGGTAAAGCCCCACCGATATCTTCATTTTGCGACTGTTCACAAAGCTACGGGGTAAAACAACAAAGAAGGATCCGCGCGCCTGGTCCTCCGGTTTGAGGTGAATGGAGGAAGTACCCACCAGTTCGATTTTTCCGGCCGCACCCGCTTCTTTTTCCAGCCGGAGCGTTACAGGAATATCCCTGATCGTTTTATTGATTATGCTGATGTTAAAAAGGTTGGAAAGACTATCGGTTCCTCTTTCCTGGTAAGTCAGACCCTTGGTCCGGATGATGGTTCCGTCAATATCCTTCCGGCTCACCAGCAGGAAGGTTAGCAGCCCTGAAATAATGACCAGCAGGAATGTATAAAACTTCATCCTGGCGGTATAGCGCAGCGGTTTTCCTTCGGTGATCCCGTTTTCGGAAGCATAGCGGATCAGCCCTTTGGGACGATGGGTGGCCACCATCATTTTATCACAGGCATCGATGCAGGCTGTGCAACCCACGCATTCCATCTGCGTGCCGTTGCGGATATCGATCCCGGTGGGACACACCTTTACACACTGGAAGCAATCGATGCAATCGCCCAGTGCGAGTTTAGCCGCCTCGTTCTTGGTGTATTTTCCCCTCGGTTCACCGCGTTTATGATCATAGGCCACGATCATGGAATTGCGGTCGAGCAACACGCCCTGCAGCCGGCCATAAGGACAAACCACGGTACAGACCTGTTCGCGGAAAAATGCATATACGCCGTAAAAAACGGCGGAGAAAATCACGATAGCCATGAATCCCACAAAGTGTTCGCTGACGGGTTCGCTGATGATCTTCTTCAGTTCATCCATGCCGATGATATAAGCGAGAAAAAAATTCGCGATCACGAAAGCCAGCAGAAAGAATGCCACATGCTTGGTAAGTTTTTTCCGGATCTTTTCGGCCGTCCAGGGTGTGTTCTTCAGTAACCGCTGTTTGCCCGCATCCCCTTCGATCCAGTACTCCACCTTGCGGAACAACATTTCCATAAAGATCGTCTGCGGGCAAACCCAGCCGCAGAACAGGCGGCCAAAAGCCGCGGTGAATAATACGATGAAGACGATAAACAATACCATCGCCAGCCCGAAGATGAAAAAATCCTGGGGCCAGAAGATCCGGCCAAAAATGATGAATTTGGCTTCGGGGATATTAAACAGGAACAGGGGCCGGTCGTTCACTTTAATGAAAGGCAGGGCAAAGAAAAGAGCAAAGAACCCCCAGCTTACCCAGGTACGGACATTGTAGTAACGGCCAGCCGGTTTTTGCGCAAAGATCCAGTTCCGTTTCCCTTTGGCATCTACGGTGGCAATCCTGTCGCGAAAGGATTCTTTTACTTCTGTTGTGTTGGTTTCTGTCGATTCGCTCATGTTCACTCCTTTTCACTTTCCGAACCGCTTTATTTTCCGCCGGTCGAAACAGAGTCGGTTGCTGTTGGCGGTGCGACTGTTTCTTCCTTGTACAGCTCACCCTGCGGTTCTTTCGGGTTGGCCGGTTTGGTTCCTTTCAGGGATTTAACGTAGCTGGACACCTGGGCGATCTGCTTGGGAGAAAGATCGTCCTTCCAGCTTCTCATTCCCTTGCTGGTTCCGTATTTAATCGTTTTAAAAATATCTTTTATACCTCCGCCATACAGCCAGTATTCATCCGTCAGGTTGGGACCCACCGCGTTACCGCCCCCGTCTGCATTATGACAGGCAGGGCATTTCGCCGGATCCAGGAAAATAGCCTTGCCTGCGGCGAGATCCGCTTCACCGGTCAGCATTTTCACGGTGTTCTCATCAACCGATTCTCCCTGCTTCTTCAGGTATTCCTGCACTCTCAGTTCGGCCCGGGCAACCGAGCGTTCATATTCTTCCTTACTGGAGGGACCTGTATGGGAAACGTGAAACCGCCACAGGTAGATAACTGCAAACAGGATGGTCAGATAAAAACCGTAAAGCCACCAGGGCGGGAGCCGGTTATTCAGTTCCCGTATTCCGTCATAATCATGTCCCAGGTCCAGCTCAGCCTCTTCGCTGACGGGTTTCAACCGGTTGAAACGGTCCCACCAGCTAAGCCGTGTCGCTTTTTCTTTTTCCGCCGCCTCGGCTTCTTCAACAGTCACCAGTTTTTGTTTCTCCTTCCTGATAAGTAAGCGGATATTCACCAGCATGGCCAGGATAACCAGGAGCTCGATAAAGATCACCGCCACCATGATATAAAAAGTGGTGGAATCAAGACCACCGATGGTCTTTGAAGCAGGCGCGGCAGTGGTACCGGCCGGATTCTGTGAAAGAGCCAGGGTGGAAATCATTAACAGCAATGCGGTCATGCCCGCGGTTTTACCCGCCGCCTGCACTTTCCCTTTTTTTACCTGGATATCGGCAGCGCCGGTCATAATGGTACCCAGCACGGCAATTACGATCAGCAACACCAGCATGATCAGCAGCAGGGTAAGTGCCAGTGCATTGTCGAGCAGGGAAGGACCGGGGGGACCGGCGGCCCAAACCGGCTGAACGGAAGATATCAGGATGGCCGAAAAAAGTCCGGCGATATATTTTTTCATGTTACGCATATTCGGGTTCATTACAGGTTGAGTTATTGGTTATCGAGCGGTATCCGGCTGGCTTCGGTGAAATCTTTCTTCTTTGTCCTGAACACCCAGGTGAGCATGACAACGAAGAAAAGAAAGAATATGCCTAGCGATACGAGTGCCATGATGTCCACACCGCTTACTTTCTCCAGGTAGTTGATGAATTTCATAACAGCTGTTTATTTTTTTTCTGCCACGGGTTTGGGTTCAGATTGAATGTCACGTCCCAGCCGCTGCAGGTAAGCGATCATCGCCACGATCTCGGCATCAGGCGGTGTCTCGATCTTTTCTTTTTTCAGGTTATCGGCGATCTCGTTGGCCTGTTTCATCAGGTCAACGTTCGCGATCTTATCATATCCTTCCGGGTAAGGAACACCGAGTTTTCGCATGGCCCGGATTTTGGCCGGTGTGCTGCCGGTATCCAGTTTGTTATCGAGCAACCATATATACCTCGGCATGATGGAGCCGGGCGATGTGGAAGTGGGATCGTACATGTGATTATAATGCCATGAGTCGGGACGCCGGTTCTTATCGGCCCCCTCCCTGGCCAGGTCGGGACCCGTTCGCTTGCTGCCCCATTGGAACGGATGGTCATAAACGAATTCACCCGCTTTGGAGTATTCACCATAGCGCGCCACCTCATCGCGGAAGGGCCGGATCATTTGCGAGTGACAGGTATAACAACCTTCCCGGACATAGATATCCCTGCCCTGGAGTTCCAGCGGGGTGTAAGGTTTCACGCTGGCAATGGTGGGCACGTTCGATTTCACAAGGAAAGTGGGAATCATCTGCACCAGACCTCCGATAGACACCAGGATAAGGCTCAGGACAAGCATGGTCATCGGTTTTCTTTCGATCACGCGGTGCCAGTATTCCTTTTTATGACTGGCTTCCCGTACCAGCGGCGGCGCCTCAGCCGCTTCATTGGCGATGAATTTGCCCTGCTTAACGGTTTTCCAAAGATTATATACCATCATCAGCGCGCCGGTCAGGTACAATGCCCCGCCAATACTGCGGGCCCAGTACATGGGTTTGATGTTGGTGACGGTTTGCATGAAATCGAACTTGAGCTGTCCTTCCGGTGTGAATTGTTTCCACATGATGCTTTGCTCAAACCCGGCCCAGTAGAGAGGCACGGCGTAAATCACGATACCGAGCGTACCCAGCCAGAAGTGGTTGGTGGCGAGTTTTTTTGAATAAAGGCTCGTACCCCACATCCTGGGGATCATATAATATAATATGGCGAAAGCAAGGAACCCGTTCCATCCCAAACCGCCGATATGTACGTGGGCGATCGTCCAGTCGCTGAAGTGAGAAATGGCGTTCACATTTTTCAGACTCAGCATCGGCCCCTCGAAGGTGGACATACCGTAACAGGTTATGGCCACCACCATGAACTTGAGCACGGGATCCTCCCGCACTTTGTCCCAGGCGCCGCGCAGGGTGAACAAACCATTCAGCATACCACCCCAGCTGGGCGCGATAAGCATGATGGAGAAAACGGTACCAAGGGATTGCGCCCAGTCGGGCAGCGCCGTATACAAGAGGTGGTGCGGCCCCGCCCAGATATAAATAAAGATCAGCGCCCAGAAGTGAATGATCGAAAGGCGGTAAGAGTAAACGGGGCGGTTGGCGGCCTTGGGAAGATAATAATACATCAGTCCCAGTACGGGCGTGGTCAGGAAAAAGGCCACCGCGTTATGACCATACCACCATTGAACCAGCGCATCCTGCACACCGGCGTACCAGCTGTAACTTTTGAGCGCGGATACAGGAATTTCGATCGAGTTAACGATATGCAGCATGGCTACGGTTACCCAGGTGGCGATATAGAACCAGATGGCCACATACAGGTGTTTTTCCCTTCTTTTAATGATCGTCCCAAACATATTGATCCCGAAAATGACCCACACCAGCGTGATGGCGATATCGATGGGCCATTCCAGTTCCGCGTATTCCTTCCCGGTTGTTTTACCCATCAGCAGCGTGATGGCGGCAGCGGCGATGATCGCCTGCCAGCCCCAGAAATGGATCCAGCTCAGCTTATCGCTCCACATCCGGGCCTTGCAAAGGCGCTGGAGAGAATAATAGATACCGGCGAAGGAAGCATTGCCTACGAAGGCGAAAATGATCGCATTGGTATGCAACGGGCGCATCCTTCCGAATGTGGTGGCGGCCAGGTTCAAACTCGCGGCCGGGTAATAGATCTGGATGGCGGCCCACAATCCTGCCAGCATCCCCACGACGCCGAACAGGATCGTGGCGAATCCGAAAGCTTTTACGATCTTGTTGTCATAATAGAATTTTTCAACTTGCATAGCCGGTTTTGTTTATTTGGTTTGGGTGGAAGAGGAGGGTTTGTCGTCAAAAAGAATGCGGGAAGCGGGCGAATAATCATCTTCAAACTGCCCCGATTTCACGCCCCATAAAAATGCAAACAGGAATATACCAGCAACGGAAATACTGGCTGCCAGCAGGATAAGTATTACACTCATGCTTTGTTTTTGTTCCGCGTAAAAGTATTTGAGGCTTATACCGGCGCGGTTAACCAGTATCAAGCGATCAACTGATTTATATCATTTCCTGTTTCAAAATCCTTCTCAGAGCTTCATCCACCGGGCCAGCAGGCTGCTGCTTCCGAACGTAATGAGCAGGATGCTGAGCGAACTGCTGGGCATCAGGATGGCCGCGATCAGGGGGGAAAGTGTTCCCTGTACGGCGAAGAAAAGCCCGATAATATTATATACAATGGACAGGACAAAACTGGCCACTACGATATTCCGGTTGGCCCGGCACATGCTGATAAATAAAGGCAGCCGGGATAATTGATTTGCCTCAATAATCGCATCGCTCGAAGGGGTGAAATTATTCGACTGCTCCGTTACGGCGATCCCTGTATCGCTTTGCCGGAGGGCGCCGGCGTCATTCAGCCCGTCACCGATCATCATCACCCGCTCCCCGCGTTGCTGCAGCGACTTTATGTAATTTAATTTATCCTCCGGCTTCTGGTGAAAAAGCAGGGTGGTCTTTTTGCCCATGAGTTCCTCGAGGTTTCTTTTTTCGGACTCATTATCGCCGGAAAGCACCGATAACCGGTAATCTTTCCTGAGTGCGCCGATCAGGCCCGGGATGGTTTCGCGGTAAAGGTTGGCGAAAACAAAATGCCCGAAGGACTGATCGTTGATACTTATGAAAACAGAAGTTCCCTCATGCGTACCCGGTTTTCCGGTTACAAATTCCCGGGTACCCAGTTTGATTGGGTCGCCGCTCACATACCCGCTGATGCCCTTGCCGGTTGTTTCCTTGAAACCCTCCACGGCGGTGTGACCATAAACACCGATATGAGAGGCAAGCGACTGGCTCAGGGGATGCAGGGAACAGGCGGCCAGCGCCGCAACTTGCTGTAATTGTTTTGTAGACAGGCCGGGACCTTCGTAACGAATATCCTGTTTGCGGGCCGATGTGAGCGTGCCGGTTTTGTCAAACGCGATATGCGTAGCCCTGGCAAGGTCTTCGATCACCTGCGCACTGCGGAGGTAGAACCGGTTGCGGCCCAGGATCCGGAGAATATTGCCGTTGGTAAACGTATTGGAAAGTAATAACGCGCAGGGACACGCGATAATGAAGATGGCGGTCACCGCCGGCCAGAGCCGGGAAGGATCATTGATTTGCCAGTACAGGGCCGTTACCAAAGCGATGGTAAGCACGATATAGGTAAAATAACGGCTCAGCAGGTGCACAAAGGAAACATGCTTGTCACCGGTGCGCGATGTCATTTCATCCTTGTTCCAGAGCCGGGTAAGATAACTTTGCGTAACCTCCTTTACGACCAGGATCTCGATGTTGCCGCCGGTTTGCTTACCGCCGGCATATACGAGTTCCCCCACTTCCTTAAGTACCGGGAGCGACTCCCCCGTAACGAAGCTGTAATCGATAAAGGCCTTGCCCTTCGTTAATATCCCGTCGGCCGGGATCAGCTCCTCGTGGTGGATCAGCAGCGTGTCACCCGGTTTGATATCGGGCAGCTGCGCCGTTGTTTCCCGTTGATCTTTCAGCAGCGTCACCGCCACCGGGAAATAGGACGTGTAATCCCTTTCAAAGGAAAGCTGGCGGTAGGTTTTATCCTGCAGGATCCGGCCGGCCAGCATGAAGAACACGATGCCCGACATCGAATCAAAATAACCGCCACCCGTTCCGCCGATCACTTCCACGGCGCTGCGGATAAAGGTGATGATGATCGCGAGCGCGATGGGCGCATCAATATTCAGGAATTTATGCTTCAGGCTTTTCCAGGAAGATGTGTAAAAGGGAAGCGATGAATATAATAGTACGGGGATGGCCAGCCCGAAACTGATCCAGCGGAAAACGCCCCGCAGCGCCGTTTCACTGGCATCGATGCCAAGGTACTCGGGAAAACTCAGGAGCATGATGTTTCCGAAACAGAACCCCGCGACACCCAGTTGGTAAACAAGACTTTTATCGATCGGAGGCCGCTTCTCCTTTAAATCGCTGAGGCTGATATAGGGTTCGTAGCCGATGGCTGTCAGGTTTTCGGCTACGGTACGCAGACTGGTTTTCTCCCGGAGGTATACGACATCGGCTTCCTTGCGGGCGAAATTGACCTTGCTGGAGATGACGCCGGGATTGATCCGGTGAAGGTTTTCCAGCAAATAAAGACAGGAACTGCAGTGCATCTGGGGCAGGTAAAAAGTAACACGCTCCTGCTGTTCGTCACGGAAATGGATCAGTTGCTGCCGGATCTTTTCATCATCCAGGAAGGCGAATTTGTCTTTCCGGACTTTTACCCGCTGGCTGATCCCGGGATTCTCGTTCAGGTTGTAATACTCGCAGAGATCGCTTTCATTCAGGATCTGGTAAACCCTTTTACACCCTTCACAGCAGAAAAATTTTTCTTCGGTATGAAGCCGGTCATCGGGACATATTTCACCGCAGTGATAGCAGAGAATCTTTTGAGTTGTACGATGGGCGGTTGCCATGATTTGCCTGGTAAAAAACGCGAATGTAGCCGTTATAATTTACTGCATGGCTGAACAATTTCAAAAGAAAGGCTGATTTTTATCAGCGAGCGCCCGGAACCGCTTCCGCGATTTCTTCCCTATGGCCCGATTCTACAGGGTAGGCAGCCCGCCGTACCCGACGAAAACGTATCAGCCCTATAGCGGCGGCAGCCATGATAACAAGACCCACAAGAACGAATACCCCGCTGTAAGCGAATATTTTAAACCAGGGCTGGCTTTTTTGCATTACCTGGTAGAAGCCTTCGTTGTTCAGTTTGCCACTGATTTTCACGAACCCGCTGCCGAGCAGGGAAACCCAGAAAAGGAGCAGGGCGCCATTGGTGATCAGCAGCCCGTAATGGATCCTCTTTTTTTGGTGGGCAAACTGCACAGGTCTTTCCTGCTGCACGATAAAAAAAACGGAGGCAAACAGCAACATCGTGTTAATGCCGATCGTGGAACCCATGGCATGGGCCACGGTGATATGGGTGCCATGGGTATAATAATTCCAGGCGGGAACAGAGATGGCGATGGCCAGCGTGAGATTCAGGAGTATCCACACATCTGCGTAAGAAAGCAGGCGGTAGGGAATGAGGTGGTAATTTTTCCTTGCTCCGGCCATCGTTTTGCGCCACTGGTAAATAATATGCGCGAGGATCAGCAATTCGGTCATGCTGATCACATAGGCCACCGTTTTGATCCAGGGCGCCGCGGGTACGATATACGTATGATGCCCCCAGTTGAACAAAAGATTGGTCAATCCCAGGAAGTAGAAGAAAAAGGCCAGGGGCGAACGAAACGTTTTTGTATCGCCGCTCATTTTTTCCATGATATACATGCCCGTGCCGTACACCAGCATGTTCCAGCTTCCCACCATGGAGCCCAGGGCTTTCCATTGCACGGTCACATCTCTTACAATATTATCCCGGAAATGACCGATCAGCCACAGGTAGGATTCGCTGAGCGTGATAAAAAAGAAAATGATCCCGGT
Organism: uncultured Chitinophaga sp.; assembly: GCA_964424155.1. Lineage (GTDB taxonomy): Bacteria > Bacteroidota > Bacteroidia > Chitinophagales > Chitinophagaceae > JJ008. The sequence goes on along the minus strand of CAYRHU010000018.1, from coordinate 13,276 downwards.
CGTCCAGCTCCAGATATACACCGGGGCCCGGCGGTAATCCGGCTTGAGCGTGAGGAAGAAATTGATCGCAAAGGGAATCCAGGAGAGGAAAATAAACAGGCCCACCCAGGGAGGAAATTCCAGGTATTCCCGTCCCCCGAATCGTCCCATGAAAAAAAGAATGATAATGAGAATGGAAACGGCCGCCTGCATAAAAAAATGAAAACGGGCGCCCTGTTGCCAGTAAAGCGGGCGGTGGGCCACCCGCGGCAGGTAATAATACAAACCGGCCTGTGCCGCCGTAAAGATCCAGGTGATGACCAGGTATACATGCAGGGGCCTGGTTTTCTGGAAGGAAAGCGCTTCTTTCAGAAAAGGAGGGAGTATATATTGAAACCCCCCGATCACCCCCAGGAACAGTCCGAATAACAGGTAGGATAAAGCCAGCAGGAGAAAAGACTTCGCCACTTTATCGCCGGCCCGGTTGTCGTTTATTGAAGTCTGTGCATTCATGTATTAGTTCGTCTTATAGGTGACGGCCGTGGAATCCACGTATTTCAGGTAGCTGATGAGCGCGTCGATCTCTTCGGGCCGGAACCCGAATTTCGGCATCCGCTGCCCGCCGGCCTGGAGGAACGTTCTCATATACAACTCACCTCTCCGCGGATCGCTGTAAGCATTGGTGAGTTCTGGTCCCAGGTAACCGCCAAGCCCGTATATCTGGTGACAGGAAATGCAATTGTTATCCTGGAACAGCGTTTTTCCCTTGCTGACAATGGCCTGTTCAGCGCCGGACAAATTCAGCGCGTTTTCGGTTCCTTCGGTGTATACCACGAAACTGTATAAAAAGTAAAGGCTCATTAAACCGATCCCGATATATACTTTTATCATCCCCGTTCTGTTTGATAATTATAAACCGTTTGTATCCGTAAAGAAAAGGTTCAGGTGCCCGGACCGAAGGGTTATTTCAGAAAACAATTTACGAATCTCCGCTAAAGATCTTTCCTTTTGAATTTACGCAACGCCAGCCAGGCCGGTACAACAATCCATATCATCATGATCCCGGCTGTGAAGAGTATGCCCGTATGACTGCCAAAGAAATCTTTATAGAGAGCCCCTGTATATCCCATCAGGGCGCTGACATCCATTTTGAGCATGATAAAGATGCGGCCCAGGTCCACAGGATTCAGGGCGGAAAGCACCAGCGTGAGTTTCTCCAGCGGGTAATCACTGAATGAAAATAGAATGATGAGCACCAGCCCGTCGAAAATCAGCGCGAAATAAAACCAGAGCAGCAACGCGAACCCGATCCCCCTCGCCTTGTCGCGGGCCAGCACCGATGCCAGGAAGGCGATGGAGGTGAACACCAGCGTCAGGCAAAAACCGGTAAAGAGCAAAGCGTACCCGGTGGCGTCCGCGGAATAGAACAATACCGGCAAGCCCACCCCGATCAGGAAGGCGCTGAGCAGGGAAAGACTGACGCCCGCGTATTCGCTGAGGAAAATGCGGCTCCGGCTCAGGGGCTGTGACGACATCAGTTCGATGAACTCATAGGAGTTGTAGTAATGAATGGTGGTGAATACCAGGCTCACCAGGGGCAAAACGATCAGCACGATATTCAGCAGGCTGAGCATGGCCTTGCTGCTGTTCTCTTCCATCTGGAACATGCTGACGGACACCACGAAAAGGAATAATGTATAGGCCAGTATGATCCTGCTTCGCAGGATATCATACAATACGTATTTGGTCAGTTTCATCATGCGAAAAAAATTATCGGACCTCTTCTTTCTTACTCAGTTCCACAATCCGGTCGGGGGTCCATTCGCCGCTGAATTTTTCTCCTTTCATGATACGGGCGATGGCCTTGCCGAGCCGCATCTCACCCGTTTCTTCCTGTACCGTGGCAATATCTTTGAAAAACTGCAACTTTCCTTCCTGCAGGTACATGATATGCGTGGTCAGTTCGTCCAGGTCGCTCAGGATATGCGATGTGATCAGGATGAGTTTCCCTTTTTTCTTTTCTTTCAGTATCTTTTGTTTCAGGATTTCGGCCGAAAGCGGGTCGAGCCCGGCGGTTGGTTCGTCCAGTATCAGGATGGAAGGATCAAAGAAAAAGGCCAGGGCGGCGCTCACCTTCTGGCGGGTGCCCCCGCTCAGGGTACGCATCGCCTTGCCGCTGATCTTCTCCAGTTCAAACTGGTTGATCAGTTCACGGTCGGTATCCGCGTCTTTTACATTGCGAACATGCTGCAGCATCCGGAACAGGTGACCGATCTTCATATTATCCGGATAACGCCCGATCTGGGGCATGTAACCGATCTCTTTCCGGTAAGCGGGATGACCATTGATCCGCTGGTCCTGCACGGTAATGGCCCCCGTATCGGGCCGCACCATACCCAGTATGCATTTGATCAGCGTGGTTTTGCCCGAGCCGTTGGGTCCGATCAGCGATACCACCTGTCCCTTCTCAAAAGAAGCATTGATATTCTCCAGCACCTGGAGCCGGCGAAACCGCTTCGATATGTTTTCTATTCGGATCATAACTGGATCGATTTCATAAAGGGTTTGTTATCCACGAGGTTTTCCGGCGTCAGTCCCGGGATGGCCTTCTCCGCCTTATCCATTAACTGTACCATAAAACTACGGAACAGCATTAATGTATAGGGATTCTGTTCCACGATCATGGAATACATGCTTACCGGGTGATAGGGCACATCCCCTACGCCATTCCGGTCGATATCATAACCATCGTATTTGTCCCAGTAGTTATTGTCAAACTTGTTCAGCACCATCGTGCCGTTGGTGCCCACGTCAAAACTGTTACCGATGAAATTATTATGGTGAAAATCGTTGTCATCACAACTGGCCTGTATTTTGATCGCCCAGCCGTTGGACCGGAAAAGATTTTTCCGGATCTCGATCCGGCTGGATCCTTCCATGTGAATCCCCACCGTGTTTTTTAAAAAAGTATTGTTGCGAATATCACTGTCCGTTATATCCTTCAGGAGTATTCCGTAGGATGAAGGTCCCCAGTTCAGCTCAAAATAGTTCTTCTCCATGCTCACTTTTTTGGAATACATGACGGCTACGCCGGCTCCGTTGTTCCGGAACGTGTTTTCCTGGTAGCTGTCGTCGTTGGAGAACATGAAGTGCAACCCGTAACGAATATTTTTTTCACTCACGTTTTTGCGTATCAGCGATTGTGTTACAAATTCAAAATAGATCCCGTCGCGGTGCCCTTCTACATAGTTGTTTTCGATCCGGGCGGTGCTGCATTTCCAGAGATGAATGCCGTTGCCGGTCAGCTGTTCCGATCGGGGAATGCCCCGGATATGATTATTACGGATCGTGAAATGGGTGGAATTGGAAACATGGATGGCGAAGTAGGAATACAGCACTTCATTATTTTCCAGTAAAAGCCGGGAAGCGTCGATGATCTTTATCGCAGCATAATCGTTGAGCGCCGAATAACCGGCATTCCGGAACACCAGGTTCTTTACCGTGATATCACTCCCGCTGAGTGTGAGGATCTCATATTTGTTTTCCCCGTCGAGCACCACCTGCCCCCTGCCGATGATCGTAAGCGGCTTGGCCACTACCACGGCGCCTTCGCGGTAAACACCAGGTGCCAGAAGGAGTGTGTCTCCGGGTGCGGCCAGGGTTACCGATGTTTTGAACTTTCCCGGACTAACCGGAATGCTTCGGGACCCCGCCATCAGGGAAAATAACAGGCACGCTATGGTAATAAAGCGCGGCATGTCATTTTACTTTATCTAAAAGTTGCTGCCAGCTGAGGATCTCTGCCTGTTTGCCCCGGGCATAGTCATCGGCTTTATCCCGGTTGCTGAAACCGGCGGAATGGCTGCCCATGGGACTCCTTAATTCAGGACTTGCCACGAATACGGCTTTTTTCACGTCCAGGAATTCATTGGGCTGGTCGAAAAGAACGGTAAGGGTTTGCGCAATATTGGATTCTTCTTCGCCCCCCGCTTTCAGGTAACGGGCCAGGCAGCTCAGGTCGTCGAATTTGAAGATCTTCCCTTTTTTGGTGATGAGTTCACCGCCGAAACGGGTATCGGTGATCCCCATTTTACAGAAATGACAATTGTCTTTTCCTGTTTCAAAAGGCGCGGGTTTTGTATTGCAGGAATAAGAGAGCAGCATCAGCGGGAGGACCAGGGATGGAACGGCCAGTTTCCGGCTCAGGAAACTTCCCGGCTTGCGGTGACGGTACCATTCAACAAACCAAACGGTAAATGCCAGGATACCTGCAGCGATCACCACCCATCCACCCACATCGGGAAACGAATAAGCATCGAAATTCAGCAGCCGTTTATGGCCGATAACAGGAGGCTGGTACGTAAGACCCGGCACCTGGATCGGTGCATGCGGATCGAGGTTGCTGCCATAATCCTTTCCCCATTTGTAGAAATCATAAATGGCCAGCAGGCCGCCGATGGCGGTCAGGACCAGGTAGGCAAATAAGAATTTCCTGCGGCCGGTAACGGCTACGATCATCCCCAGCAGCATGAAAAAGCCGACTACGTAGGGTAGGAATTTAAATTCGGGAAACATGCCCTCGTTGATAACCTTCATACCGATATAATGATTCAGGCCGTTGATCACATCCACATCTCCGGAAAGCCCGCTGATCCAGATATTCATGGTCAGCCCTTCGGGGTACTGCGGGGCGAACAGGTCGATCCGCCAGGCGGGCAGGAAGAAAACGGCAATCAGCGCACCGGATGCAAAAGCCACTAAAATCCTCGACGGTATGCTTAACAGGTTATCTTGATTTTTCATGTTTCTGATTTTTTAAAAAACCTCCGGGGCTCGCGCCCCGGAGTGCTGGTTGTAAACCTCTCAACAATGAACTATTTTTTCGCCGGTGGCAGCAACACTTCGTCTATCACATAGATCAGGCCGTTGCTGGCGGGGATCGCGGCGACCACGTTCGCCTTTCCGTTGATTCGGATCTTGCCATCGGCCGATTTGTTGATCGTGATATTGTCGCCATTGGCCTGTCCGATGGACTGGTTGTCCTGCAGCATGTTCTCTTTGAATACACCAAGTGAAACATGGTATTCGAGAATATTCTGCAGGTCGGCTTTCTTGTCGTCCTTCATCAGCCCGTCGACGGTGCCGGCGGGTAATTTATCAAAGGCGGCATTGGTGGGAGCGAACACCGTAAACGGACCGGCATTGGAAAGATCATCCACGTATTCGGCCTGTTTCAGGGCGGCGACCAGTGTCGTATGATCAGGCGAGCCCACGGCCACTTTCACGATGTCTTTTTGCGAAACATCATCCTGTACCGCTTCCTGTCCGCCGGTGGTAACGGTGGGTTCTGTGGTGGTATCACCGGATGTTTTTTTGTCATTGCAGGCTGTCAATCCGAACAGCAGTGCAAAAAGGGAAAGACTTAACAGCTTTTTCATAACCTGTTATTTTGTAGTGGCTGAATCTTTTTTCTCGGTGGTGGCCGGCGCTGTCTTACCTGTGCTGAAGGTAATTGGTACATTGGACCCGGCCGGGCTTACGCGTACATAACCCTGCATCTCCTGGTGCAAGGCCGAACAGAAGTCGGTGCAGTACATCGGGTAGATGCCGGTTTTGTCCGGAACCCATTTGAGTGTTTGCGTTTCGCCGGGCATGATCAGCAACTCGGCATTGTTGGCCCCTTTGACCGCGAAGCCATGGGGTACATCCCAGTCCTGCTCGAGGTTGGTTACATGGAAATAAACCTCATCACCCAGTTTCACACCTTCGATATTATCGGGGGTGAAGTGCGAGCGGATGGAAGTCATGTACACGTGTACCTGGTTGCCCTTGCGTTCCACGCGGGCGTTATTATCACCCAACGCGGCATGGGGATGTTTGTTTTCCTCGATCTTGTAGATCTTGGTGGAGTTCTTCATGATCAGTTCCGCGGGGATCGCTTCGGCATAATGCGGTTCGCCGATGGTCGGGAAGTCGAGAAGAAGTTTCATTTTATCACCATCGATGGAATACAATTGAGCGCTTTGTGTCAGCTCGGGCCCGGTGGGCAGGTAGCGGTCCTTCGTGATCTTATTGTAGGCGATCACGTATTTGCCGTGCGGTTTCTTGGTGGGGCCGCCGGGAACGCAGAGGTGACCGATGGAATAATAAGTAGGCACGCGGTCCACCACTTTCAGGTCTTTGATATTCCATTTCACGATCTCGGATGAAACGAAGAACGAGGTGTAGGCGAAACCATTGCCGTCAAACTCGGTGTGCAGGGGACCCAACCCGGGCTTGGTCACCTCGCCGTGAAGAACAGCTTCATATTTAAGAACAGGAATACCGTCGTATTCGCCATCGTAATTCTTGGCCGCGATGGCCGCCTGGATCTTAGTGAAGGAGAAGACCGGGATGGTGGCGGCCAGCTTACCGCTGCCTACGATATATTCACCCGTGGGATCGGTATCACAACCGTGGGGTGACTTGGGACAGGGCATGAAATAGATCATATCCGGGCAGTCCTTGGGATCCAGCATCAGCACTTCGTTCATGATCGTGGAAGACGCCGTATGCGTGCTTTCATCATATTTATTATGAGCATATCTTACGGACTTTTTCACCCCCTTGCCTGCTTTAACGTACTCCTCCGCTTTTTTCCAGTTCACTGCCATGATGAAGTCTTTGTCTTTCTGTGAGGCGTTCACTTCCAGCAGGGTGTTGGCTTTTTCGGAATTATAGCAGCTAAAGAAGAACCAGCCGGCGGATGCGCCTTTACCGGCCCGGGCCAGGTCGAAGTTGATACCGGGGGTAAGGATCTGGAACGCGATGTTCATATTCCCGGAAGTTTTATCAACGGATATGAAACTGACGGTGCCTTTAAAATTATCCTTATACGTATCAATAGGAACATCCTGCTTATCGCCGATGGGAATGCTGAACCGGGTACCGGCTACCACGTATTCTGAATTCTCTGTAATAAAAGGAGAGGAGTGATTGCCCGCGCTGTTCGGGATCTCGATGATCTCGGCGGTCTTGAATGACTTAAGATCAATACGAGCGATGCGCGGGGTGTTGTTGGCATTGCCAAAGACCCAGCGACCGTCGTGTTCGCTGTTGGTGACCGACAGGGCGATGTGGTGAAGGTCATCCCAGGGAACAAAACCGTTGGAGGTGTTCAGCATGGGTTTGGTTTCCTCGCTGTAGCCATAGCCTTTTTCGGGATCCACCGAAAAGACAGGGATTACGCGGAACAGGCGTCCGGAGGGGATTCCGTAAACCGACATCTGGCCGCTGAAACCACCGGATACAAAATTGTAAAACTGATCGTACTTGCCGGGTGCGACGTATACTTTACCCGCCGCATCACCGCCAACAGCTGATTGCGTGCCCTTGGGCTTGCAACCCGGTAACCACAGCAAACCAACCACCACGATACCCGTTACCAGCAGAGACTTTAAAGATGGATGTTTCATATTATAGTATTTAACAGTTAAGAAAATTCAATTGACAGTAAAAGGGGGTGGTTGATTTTTGTTTGCAAACGGTGATCATTTTTCACCATCGTTGCTCCGCATGAACTCCAGGATCTTGCGGGCGTCTTCCTGGCTGATGTTCTGGTTGGGCATCCGCACCATACATTGCTCCAGGAGCTTTTGTGCTTCGGCATCGGTTTCCAGCATCATATCCACATTGGTGATCATATTCATGATCCAAACGGGTTGCCTTCTCTTGGTTACATCTTTCCATCCGGGACCCACCAGTTTTTCTTCGGTTAGTTTGTGACAGGACTGGCATTTCAGTTCATAAATGCCTTTACCGGTGGTAACCATGGCGGCGTCAAGCGGATTACTAAGCGTAATTTCACCTTCCTTGATCTCGGTACCGTGCGTTTCCGGTTGGTCTTTTGTAAGTTCTTGTACATCAATAGGTTTAGGTTCTTTTTTTACACCTTCTTTACAGGCAACAAAGAAAGTGGCGCCAAGTACAAGAACAGTGAGGGGGAGCATTTTCAGAAGTTTCATCGTTTGAGGGTTTTAGTTAGGTAATACTTAAAGTTAAGGAAGATTGAAACTATTTAAGACCTCCGCGTCTTTAATCGGTCAAAAGTATTGGCGGCCAGTCAGTACCCGCATGATAAGCATCAAAATTTGAACTGATATTTATCATCCGGAGGGGTAAATTGAGCTGCTAGGTTTGCAAACATGATTTTTTCAAAATCTTTTGGTTACGCGATCCGCAGCATTCTATATGTAGCTACTGTTCAATCAGACCAAAAATGGGTGCAACTGGATGAGGTGGCTGCCCAACTGAAAATACCCCGTCATTTCCTTGCCAAGGTGATGAAACTGCTTGCAAAGGAAAACATCCTGGATTCGCAGCGGGGTCCTTCGGGCGGTTTCGGTATTAATAATAATACGTTGCGCACTCCGCTGATCAGGCTGCTGGAGGTGACTGATGAACCCATCGGTTTTGATTCCTGCGTGCTCCGGCTGGAGCGATGCAACTCCAAAAATCCCTGTCCGCTCCATCACCGCGCACAGCAACTGAGGGATGACTGGGTAAGATTGCTTTCCACCACCACCATCGGCGACCTGTTCGGAAAAACCGAACCCCAATTAGTTAAAAGTTTTACCACTTTTTGATTATCAGCGGACAGGCTGATGAAAATCATCCTTTTTGACTGACCCTCACTTTTAATTTGCTCTTTAACCATACTTTTCTGAATCTCAAACATGAAACTGAGCAGGAGTCATATTGACCGTAATTCAAGCGTCTCTGAGATCGTGAACAGCGATTACCGGGCCGCGGATGTTTTCCGGAAGTACAGTATAGAATATTGTTGCGGCGGAAAATTTTCCCTTCATATGGCCTGTGAAATGAACGGGGTGGATGAAGAACTGCTGGTCAGGGAGCTCGAGGAGGCCATCCAGCCGGTCAATATTTCCAATACCCTCAATTTTAATGAGTGGCATATTGATTTCCTGACAGACTATATTGTGAACGTGCACCACGGTTACCTGCGGAAGGCGCTGCCCAGCCTGCAGGATCACGTTACCCGGTTTGCCGATGGCCACCGCAACAAGTTCAGCTACCTGGAGGAATTGCAGAAAGCCGTTTCGCAGCTTCACCGCACTTTTATACCGCACCTGCAGCAGGAAGAGGAGATCATCTTTCCTTATATCCGCCAGATCGGGCACGCCTATTACAGCCGCGAATCCTACGCCAGCCTCCTGGTGCGCACCCTGCGCAAACCGGTTGAGCAGATCATGGCGCATGAACATGAAACCACGCTCCGGCTGATGAACCGCATGCGAGATCTTACCGGTAATTATAAGACTCCCGAAAACGCCTGTATCAGCCATAAAGTCACTTTCCGCAAACTCGAAGAAGTGGATAATGACCTGGTACAGCATCTTCACCTAGAAAATGACATTCTTTTTCCCCGCGCCATCGCCATGGAGAAAGAGTTGCTTCAATTCAAAGATTGACGGGGCCTTCTCCTGCGGGATAATATTGTTTTTATAAATTTGGGGTTTTACAGCAAACGCTTAACGCCCTTTCATGATCACGAATACCGCTCACCTGGTTTCCCTGTTTGAAAATGCCACCGAAGGGATCATCATCACTAACGGTAAAGGGCATATCATGGTCATGAACCCTTCGGCAGAACGGATGTTTGGTTATACGGCGGACGAGCTGAAGGGACAGCCCGTTGAGGTGCTGATACCCGACCGGTTTCGACCCCATCATCACGAACTCAGGGGCGGTTTCTACCAGCAACCTTCCAACCGGTCCATGGGACAGAACCGGGACCTGTCGGGGAGACGGAAAGACGGCACGGATATCCCCGTGGAAGTCAGTCTCAGCCATTACCGCTATGAAGGAGAAATGTTCGTGATCGCCTTTATTGTAGACATCACCCGCCGCAAGGAGATCGAGGCGAGTATGATCAAACAGCAAAAAGAGCTGGAGAAGATCAGCCACGAGATCCGGAAACTGAATACGGAACTGGAGGCCAAGGTGGAAGAAAGAACCAACATCCTGAGAGAGGCGCTGCTGAAACTGGAAGAATCCCAGACCGAGCTCAGCGAAGCGCTTGACAAGGAGAAACAGCTAAGTGAGATCAAAAGCCGGTTTGTGTCAATGGCCTCGCACGAATTTAGAACCCCGCTCAGCACCGTTTTATCATCCGCCTCCCTGCTGTCCAAATACACGGGGCCGGATGAACAGGAAAAAAGGGACCGTCATATTCATAAGATCAAGAATTCGGTCAAGCACCTCAACGATATCCTGGAAGATTTCCTGAGCCTGGGAAAGCTGGATGAAGGAAAAGTGGAGGCGCATGCCCTCGGCTTCGATCTCAAAGAATTTATTGAAGAAACTGCGGAGGAAGTGAAGGGATTGCTGAAACCCGGACAACAAATCAGGCACAGGCATACCGGCCCGGTACATGTGAATTCAGACAAAAAACTGCTTAAAAATATTCTCTTTAACCTGATCTCCAATGCCATCAAGTTCTCCGGCGAGGGTTCCGTGATCGAGTTGCAAAGCGATGTGTCGGCAAATGGATTCCGCATTGGGGTCAGGGACCATGGGATCGGGATTTCGCAAGCGGACCAGGAACACCTCTTTTCCAGCTTTTTCCGGGCGGCCAACGCGCTGAATATCCAGGGAACGGGCCTGGGGCTGCATCTTGTAAAAAGATACACCGATCTGTTGAATGGCACCATAAATTTGCACAGCGAACTCCAAAAAGGAACTTTGGTCACTATCTTTATACCGGTCACCTGCTGAACGGCGGGACCCGGAAACACTAAACAATCTGCATGAAATCTGTCCTTGTTATTGATGATAACCCGGATATCCGGGAAAACACTTCCGAGATCCTGGATCTGGCCGGTTATAAGACCTATACAGCCGAGAATGGAAAAAAGGGGGTCGACATAGCCCTTCGTGAAAAACCGGATGTGATCGTTTGTGATATCATGATGCCGGATCTTGACGGGTATGGCGTACTGCACCTGTTGCGGAAGAACGAAACGACCCAGCATACTCCCTTTATTTTCCTGACCGCCAAGACAGAACGAAGCGATTTCCGCAAGGGTATGGAAATGGGAGCGGACGATTATATTACCAAACCCTTCGAGGACGTGGAACTGCTCAATGCCATCGAAACCCGGCTCAAGAAATCCGCTGTGCTCGAAAACATGTATGCTTCATCGCCCCAGGGCGTGAACCAGTTCATTAAAGACATAAAGGATACCGGGCTGATGACCCAACTGGCCGACCAGTACGAAGTGCTTACCCTCAGCAAAAAACAACACCTCTACCAGGAGGGGAAACGCCCGCGTTTTCTTTATTACCTGGCTAAAGGAAAGATCAAAGGGTTCAAGGTGCATGAAGACGGAAAAGAATACATCACCGACCTGTATAGCGAAGGGGATTTTATCGGTTACCCGGCACTGATAGAGGATAAGAATTATGATGACAGCACCGTGGTGCTGGAAGAAGCGGAAGTGATGCAGATTCCGAAGGAGGATTTTGCCAATATGATCTATGGCGACATCTCCATCGCCGCCAAATTCATCCGGATCATCACCCAGAACGTTAAGGAAAAGGAGGAACGCCTGATGAGCCTCGCGTACAGTTCACTCCGCAAGCGGGTGGCCAAGGCCCTGGTGGATATTCATGGCAAGTTCAATACGGCCGGCGAGAATAAACCGATCGAAATTTCCAGGGAGGATATCGCGCATTACGTCGGCACCGCCACGGAATCACTGATCCGCACGCTGAGCGACTTCAAGGCGGAGAAGCTGATCGAAATAAAAGACGGGAAGATCAATATCAGCAATATTGAAAAGCTGAAGAACCTTTTGTTCTGACGCGTTTTTTCCTAGTAAACAAAAACCTCTACCGGCGCAACCGAATTTTCCTGTTTGCCCTTGGGTATGTGAATCTCCAGTTCGCCGTTCCGGTAAACCGCCGCCGTCATCAGGGTATCGGCATCCTTCGGCAGCGTGTACGTTTCCTTCCATTCGGGGAAGTTGGGCGACTGGTCGCAGGGAGAATTGCCGTGCAGCGCCTCCCTTTTGGCGGCGGCCACCATCAGCTTACCCTGGCAGATACTTACAGAAAAATCCTTACGTTCCATTCCGGGTACAGCGAGATAAACCACGTATTCATCCTGTTGATCTTTAACACTCACAGAAGGAGAAAGGGAACCGGCCTTCGCCGCCGGTTTAACAAAAGGGCTTTTCATCACGCTACCATGAATCCGGGAGTAATATCCGGTATGTCTTGTGCGGGCTGTCATGCGGAAAGGATTAGGTCTTAAAAAAGCCCCCGCCTTCCAATGATGACGGGGGCCGCCCTTCCGGGCACATCCTGTCAGTTTACAGAGATGTTTTTCACTTTTTTGAATTCTTTGATCTCCAGTTTGGGGATCATGATCTTCAATTCACCGTTCAGATAGGTGGCTTCGATCTTTGTCGCATCGCAGTTTTCCGGCAGGGTGAAACTGCGGGTCCAGCTGCTGTAATTGTACTCACGGCGGTTGAACCGGCCAAATTTCTCTTCTTTTTCCTCTTTTTCATGTTCGGCGCTGATGGTCAGCATTTCATCAACGGCCTCCACTTTGAAATCTTTCTTTTCCAGTCCCGGTGCAGCAACGCATAGCCTGAAATCCTTATCTGTTTCTGTTACATTTACAGCAGGTACATTCATCATTTTACCCATGGTGAAGAACTCATCCAGCGGCGCATTGAAAAATTTTTCCATCCAGCCACTGTCGAAGAAGGTGGGCAGGAAGGTCCTGGGTTTGTCAACAGCTTTGGTTTCCATATACTGCATTTTAAGAGTGAATAATTTATTGTCGTTTGCAATATATGTTTACACGAAACCGATAACAATGACGGCTATAAGAAGCGCTGATGATTTTCATCAATCTTCCAGGAAGCCGTCGAGGTCCCTTCTTTCTTTCTTGGTGGGCCGGCCGATCTTGCTCCTTCGCTTGCCGGTATGAAAACTGGCCGCCTGGTACTGGAGACGCTGCATTTCTTCCGCCGGTGTGATATCAATATAATATTTTACGGCCTCGGAATAAGCGACCCGGTTGTGCAGGAGACCGGTCACCCGGATCCTCCAGCGTTTTTCGCCCGACTTCACCTCATATTCATCGCCCGTATTTACATTTCTGGAGGCCTTTGCCTGTATGCCGGCGAATTTCACTTTTCCCGTATCACAGGCCGCAGCGGCCAGTGTCCGGGTCTTGAAAAGCCGGATGGCCCAGAGATATTTATCCAAACGCAGCTTTTCC
>CAYRHU010000017.1:49488-51922 GCA_964424155.1 uncultured Chitinophaga sp. | reverse complement strand
CCATAAACCATAAACTTTTCCAGAAGTAGTGATTCGCGAAGTCATAGTGAAATTTTAACTTATCACGACAACCATAAACTATAAACCATAAACTTTTCCAGAAGTAGTGATTCGCGAAGTCATAGTGAAATTTACCTTATCACGACAACCATAAACCATAAACTATAAACCACAAACCACTAGGCAACAGCTTTTTTCACCAGTTCCGCCGCCTCACTCAGCAAAATCGCGCTTTTCACCTTCAGCCCGCTTTCGTCAATTAATTTCTTGGCTTCTTCGGCGTTGGTGCCCTGCAGGCGCACGATGATGGGGATGTGGATATTGCCGAGATTTTTATAGGCGTCGATCACGCCCTGCGCCACGCGGTCGCAGCGTACGATGCCGCCGAAGATATTGATGAGGATGGCTTTTACGGCCGGGTCTTTCAGGATGATCTTGAAACCGGCTTCCACCGTCTGCGCGTTGGCCGTACCACCCACGTCGAGAAAATTGGCAGGTTCGCCGCCGCTTAATTTGATCATATCCATGGTGGCCATGGCCAGGCCCGCGCCGTTCACCATGCAGCCCACGTTGCCGTCGAGTTTTACAAAATTCAGGTTGTATTTGCCGGCCTCCACTTCGGTGGGATCTTCTTCGGTGATATCGCGCAATGAGGCCAGGTCGGCATGACGCATCAGCGAGTTCTCATCCAGCCCCATTTTGCAATCCACCGCCACGATCTTGTCGTCGGCCGCCTTGAAGAGGGGATTGATCTCGAGCATCGAGCAATCGAGACCCACATAGGCGTTGTATAAATTGGTGACGAACTTCGTGCAGTTCTTAAACGCCTCGCCGCTGAGGCCCAGGTTAAAGGCGATCTTTCTCGCCTGGAAAGCCTGGAGTCCGCCGCAGGGGTGCACCCATTCGCGAAAAATCTTTTCCGGGGTGTCATGCGCCACGTCCTCGATATTCATCCCGCCCTCGGTGCTGTACATGATCACATTCTGTCCTTTCGCGCGGTCGAGCAGGATGGAGAGATAGAATTCCTTCCGGTCGCTGGGCCCGTCGTAATACATATCCGCCGCTACGAAAATTTTATTCACCACTTTGCCGGCCGCGCCGGTTTGCTTGGTTACCAGGGTGCCGCCCAGGATCTTGCTGGCGAATTCCTGTACATCTTCCAGCGATTTGGCCACTTTCACTCCGTTGATCCCGTTTTCCTTTATCGTTCCCTTGCCACGACCGCCCGCGTGGATCTGCGCCTTGATGATGGCGAAACGGCTCCCGGTCTGTGTCTTGATCTGCCGGTAAGCATCCTCGGCTTCCTGCACGGTGGTGCAGGCAAATCCTTCCTGTACGGGCACATTATATTTCTTCAGTAATTCCTTGGCCTGGTATTCATGGAGATTCATCTCGAAAAAATTTCGGCGAAGATAAATGTTAGTTGCTGGTTTATGGTTTGTGGTTTATTGTTTTTTTACCTTGTGAGCATGTTACGGTTGCTCCCGATCCTGTTTTGGCTGGTTTCCTGTTCGCCCGCCCGGAAAATACCATGGCCGGAGAGGCATTCCGCTTTAACGGGCAGCCGGTTTTACGCGGCGGCGGCCGCCATGAAATGGGCCGAACGGGATTCCTTAGTGGTCAGGGAGATCCTGGCCGGCAATGTCCCGGGGTTTTTGAAAAAATTCATCCCCGTAAGGGTTTCCATAACCGATAGCACGACGGGAAAAACGATCCGCGCCGAATACTATGTTTCACCGGATTATCTTTCTGTCGGTTCAGATGATGACTGGGCCCGAATAAACATCACCCCGAAGGCGGCGCAGCGGATCGCCGACAGCCTGGATTGTTTTCTGCCGACCCGCAAGATCTCGGATGATATCTACAAAGCGGCCAGGATAAAACTGGAACCGGTGCCGATGTATGCCTACCGCGACAGCACCCCCACCATGTGGCATCATCACCTCATCATCGAAGGGCAAAGAAAAGGGAGAAGGGGACTGATCGCGGGGATCAAGAAGGATGTGGTGATCAGCGGCCGGGTGAGCCGCGACAGCCGGCCCGACCGCGTCGCCATTTATGGCTGGCATAAACCGGATGGCAAACCGATCCAGCCGCTTTATACGGGACATATTTACTGGTGGGTGGATTACAGCCAGGGGATCCGTCTCATTTACCGCAAAATAAAAGTGGAGGGAAAATGGATGGATTACACGGAGCTGATGAAACATCCTCTCTACCGTAAACTGATCTGCGATGAGGAACACTGTGATTTTTACAGGTATAATTAAAACCTGTTGTTATAGTGTATTGTTGCCGGGAAGACGGTAAGATGAGTGGCCGGTAAGACGGGAAGACGGTAAGATGAGTGGCCGGTAAGACGGGAAGGCGGTAAGATGTGTGGCCGGTAAGACGGGAAGACGGTAAGATAAAATAACCGGTAGAGGACTTACCA
>CAYRHU010000017.1:24725-49388 GCA_964424155.1 uncultured Chitinophaga sp. | reverse complement strand
GTGGCCGGTAAGACGGGAAGACGGTAAGATAAAATAACCGGTAGAGGACTTACCATATTATCGCCTTACCGGCAATAAAAAATGATTTGACTTTTGAATTATACCCTGCCGCTTTGTTTAATTCAGACTCATGCGGATTTAATTAACAGTCTCAACACCGGTTTTTACCTTTGCACGGTTATCTTGCGAAAGATTTTACACTTCCCATACCCGGAAAAAATAAACATCTGTTCAACCGAATCACATACTGGCTGCTGGCCGCGCTGACCGTTCCCTTCCTGTCAGCGCAGGCACAGGAACCCACGCCCTCCAATATCGGGAACCGGTTGCAGCAGCGGATCGGGGGCGCCCGGCGCTCGATATCGGGCGGCGCGGCCACCGACAGTCTCCGCCGCCGCGACAAGAACGAAGACTCGATCTCGATCAGTTTCCGCTACCTCGATTCCACCCGCCAGTATTTCCTTGATTCCTCGGTAAATGATTTCACCCGCCGCTATCCCGTGCCCGCCACGCATATCTATCTCGGCAATACAGGTACGGCCACCCGGTCGCTTTTATTTTCTCCCGTGATGGAAGCGGGATTCGATCCCGGGTTTCATGCATTTGACGTATATAAATGGAAACTGGAGCAGGTGCGGTTCTTCCAGACCACCCGGCCCTATTCCGAACTCAATTATTTCCTCGGCAGCCGGGTGGAGCAGATCATTGAAGTGATGCATACGCAGAACATCAAGCCCCAGTGGAATTTCGCCTTCCAGTACCGGCTGATCAATTCACCGGGTTATTTCCAGAACCAGCGCACCAATCACAATAATTACCTCTTCACCTCCAAATTCCAGTCGAAGAATCTCCGTTACAATAATTACCTCGTGCTCCTTGGCAATAAACTGCTGGCGGGGGAAAACGGGGGCATTGTCGACACCACCGATATCCTCAACGATCCCATTTACAAGGAACGGTATAATATCAATACCTGGATCGGGGGCGTGAATCCCTTCTCCTCCGATTTTTTCGGGAGCAAGGTCAATACCGGTAATAAGTACAGTGAATTCACCGCGCTGCTCCGGCAGCAGTATGACTTTGGAAGGAAGGATTCCATCGTCACCGATTCCACGATCATCCCCCTGTTTTACCCCCGGCTGCGGTTTGAGCACACGCTGCAGTACGATAAAAACAAATACCAGTTCATGGACTACGCGGGCGATTCGGTGTATTATAAGCGGAACTACGACACCAGCCTGCGGCGGCCCACCGACACGCTCCTGCTGGTTGAGCGATGGAGGATCCTCAGCAACGATTTCTCCATTTACCAGTTCCCGGACGCGAAGAACCTGCACCAGTTCATCAAACTGGGGCTTACGATTCAGAATATCACGGGGGAACTTTCCTCCGGGCGAACGACATTCTTCAATACATTCGGTCATGCCGAGTACCGCAACCGCACCCGCAACCAGCAATGGGATATCGAGGCCCACGGAAAACTTTTCTTCACGGGCTTCAACTCGGGCGATTACAGCGCGCATATCAGCCTGCAGCGATTACTGGGGAAGAAACTGGGTTACCTGCAACTGGGTTTTGAAAATACCAGCCGCACGCCTTCTTTTATTTTCGACAGCCGCAGCAGTTTTTACCTGCTCAAAGGGGGACTGGATATAAATAAGGAAAATAACACGCACCTGTTCGCTTCTTATTTCCTGCCCGCGTTCCGTTTCCGGCTTACCGGGCATTATTATCTCGCTACCAACTATACCTATTTCACCCGGTTTTATGAAGTGAAACAGGAGGGCACACTGTTCAATATGCTGCAGATCGCCCTCCACAAAACGATCCGGCTGGGCAAACGCTGGAACTGGCACGCCGATTTCTGGTTCCAGCAAAAAGTGGGGGACGCGCCGGTGAATGTGCCGCGGCTTTATACCCGCCACCGCGTCGGGTATGAAGGAAATCTCAGGTTTAAGAACCTCGATATCGCCATGGGCGCCGAGTTCCGCTACCGCGCACCGTACAGGGCCGATCACTATTCACCCGCGCTGGGGCAGTTCTTTTACCAGGACAGCCTCACGATCCGCAACTCCATGCCCGATATTTCCGCCTATGTGCATTTCCGCATCCGGCCCTTCAAGGCCTTTATCCGGGCCGAAAACCTGAACACGGCCAACAAACTTCGCGATGGCGGTTTCGGGTTCACCAACAATAACCTGGTGGCCGCCGGCTACCCGCTGCCGGGGCTGCAGTTCAGGCTGGGGGTGTACTGGAGCTTTGTTAATTGATTCTCAAAATGTTGAAGATGATACAGATCAGTATTTATTTTCAGTGAAATTTCTATCTTTGTTCTTTCAGCGATGAAAAAACCCCTCGCCGCGATACTGATCCTTCTATACCTGGCTGCCAGCAGCGGGATCGTGATCAATTCCCATTATTGCATGAAACGCCTGGTGTCGGTTGATCTTTTCCAGGAAAAAGCAAGGGTATGCGGGCTGTGCGGGATGGATATGCACAATAATAACGGGTGCTGTCATGATGAGGTGAAAGTGCTGAAAGTGGTGCAGGACCAGGTGAGCAATCCCGCGGTTAGTTTTGAACTGCCCCTGCCCGAAGCCGTTCCCGCGTCACTGAATCACCATGTTCTTGACCTGGCCGGCATTACCGGTCTGCAACGTCATTTTCAAAATCATTCCCCACCCCTGATATCCGCGCAGGATTCCTACCTGCAGCACCGGGTATTCCGGATTTGAGATGCAACTGTTTTTTCTTAAAATGGGTCAAAAGATATTTGGCACATTTTGTATATTTAACAGGATTGCAAACTCAAACACAAAAAATATCACCATGAAATCGCTTAAAATATTTTCTCTCGCCACCGCGCTGATGTTCTTCTCTGTTTCCGTTATGGCACAGGAAACAACCGAAACCTTTAAGGTGTCGGGCAACTGCGGCATGTGTAAAACAAAAATCGAAAAAGCTGCGAAGGAAGCCGGCGCCAAAGAGGCCAGCTGGGACAAGGATACCAAGCAGCTCACCGTTACCTACAAGGCCAAATCCACCAATGCCGCAAAGATCCAGCAAAAGATCGCCGAAGTGGGCTATGACAATGTGGGTTTTAAAGCCACCAATGAAGCCTACGACAAACTGCATGGCTGCTGCAAATACGAAAGGGAACCCCAGGTGATGGAGCCCAATTCCGGTGAAAAAATGGATTGCTGCAAGGATGGCAAATGCAGCAAGGAAGGGCATGACGGCAAAGAGTGCTGCAGCAAGGAAGGGAAAGGCGAAGGCAAGCATGAAGGCGGATGTTCTAAAGAAGGGCAGGGCGGTAAAAGCTGCTGCAGCAAGAAAAATTAATCTTTCCATCCGATAGAGGTATGAAAAGGTTAATAATACTGGTCATGGTAGCCTTTGCCGCTACCGGTGCTGCCGCGCAATTTTCAAAAGCAACATTACAGGCAACAGGTCTCACCTGCGCGATGTGCAGCAATGCGATCAACAAAGCATTGCTGAAAGTGCCCGCTGTGGAATCGGTGAAATCGGATATTAAGAATTCCGCATTCGACATCGTTTTCAAACCCGGGAGCGACGTAAACATCGACGCGCTGAAGGAGGCCGTGGAAGACGCCGGGTTCTCGGTGGGCGGTTTACAACTGACGGGCCAATTTTCCGGGCTGACGATCCCAAAGGATGCGCATGTCCGGATCGGGGATGAGAATTTTCATTTCCTGAACGGCAACGGTCAGTCGCTCAGCGGGGAACGGGTGATCACGGTGGTGGATAAGAATTTCATCCCCGAGAAGCAGTTCAAAAAGCTCAGCGCTTCCGCCCGATTGAGTTGCGTGCAAACCGGTAAAACCTCCTCCTGCTGTTCGAAAGACGGCATGGGCGAGGGGCAGCGGATCTACCATGTCACGATCTGATTTTTATTTTTCTCCCTCCGCCACCGGGCGGGGGGAGATTTTAACTGATCGGCATGAAGAACCGTAAACCATATTTCATTTTTTTACTCAGCATTTTCTATTGCGGGCTGGCACTGGCGCAGCCGAGGCAGGGACAACCCGCCGCGGAGATCGCCCTGCCATCGGCCGTTGGCGATACGCTGCGTCTTTCCGCGTTGAAAGGCAAGGTGGTGCTGCTCGATTTCTGGGCTTCCTGGTGCGGACCCTGCCGGGTGGCGAACAAGGGACTGTCGAAGATCTACTCCAAATACAAATCAAAAGGTTTTGAGATATTCAGCGTATCGCTGGATGAAAAAAGGGAAGACTGGCTGAAAGCCGTTAAAAAGGACAAGATCACCTGGATGCAGGTGATCGACCCCGGCGGATGGGAAGCCCATACCGCGAAGAACTGGTTTGTAGAGGCCCTTCCCACTTCTTACCTGATCGATCGCGACGGACGCCTGATCGCCATGGACCTCGAAGGCAAGGACCTGGAGAACGCACTGAAGGATATGCTGGGTGACTGACACTTTTGCGTATGAAAAGGATTGTACTGGCATTATTTATTCTTCCGGCTTTGAACGGCGGGGCACAGGAACTATATGTTTATTCCGAACCGGCCTCCAACCTCCCGGCGCATACCATCAGCCTTAAACTGACGGAGTATTTTGTTACCGGCGAAAATAAAAACGACCGGTTCTCGCACCGGGTGATACCGCAGGTGCTGGTTGGGGTCAGCAAGAAGTTCATGTTATCGCTGTCGGGCACCCTGTCCAATATGCATACGCCGGATTTCCGTTACGAATCGGTGAACCTCTATACCAAGTACCGTTTTCTTTCCCGCGACGGCATGCATAAACATTTCCGCATGGCCGTTTTCGCCGAAGGTTCCGCCACGCGGGCGCCCTTTCATTATGATGAGATCACGCTGATGGGAGATAAGGACGGCATCCGGGCCGGGGTGATCGCCACCCAGCTCTGGCATAAACTCGCGGTGTCGGGAACGGTCAGCCATACGCAGGTATTGCATCCTTCGCGTACGGATAAAGTGCTGTATATCCCCGAGCGGAATTACCAGGCGATGAATTACAGTTTGTCGGCGGGTTACCTGCTGCTGCCAAAGGAGTATACAGATTACCGGCAGACCAATCTGAATCTCTATCTCGAAATGCTGGCGCAGCAGACGCTCGACCGGAAAACGCATTATGTGGATATGGCCCCCGCGCTGCAGCTGATCTTTAACAGCAATGCCAAGCTGAACATGGGTTACCGTTTCCAGCTGGGCGGGAATATGGAGCGAATGAGCCGGAACAGCTGGCTGGTCAGTTTTGAACGGACCTTTCTGGGTGCTTTGAAGAAAAAGAACTGAGGTGTTTAACTAAAATCGAAAAAAATGTTACTGCGAAATAAAATAATCATCATGATCCTGCTGCTGTTGCCGGCCATACGACTGGCCGCGCAGGGCGCTACAGGCGACAGCACGGTGTTTATCCCCGTTTCCGGCGCCTGTGAAATGTGCAAAGACCGGATCGAGGAAGTGGCCAAAGGGAAAGGCGTGCGTTCGGCCACCTGGGATATCAATACCAAAAAACTGACGCTGGTATATGATCCCTCGGCCACAAGCGTTGCGAAGATTGAAAAGCGGATCGCAGATGCCGGTCATGATACGGAACATGAAAAGGCAAGGGACGCGGTTTACAATGAACTGCCCGCCTGTTGTCATTACCGGGAGTTGAATCCCGTTGAACATACGGATCCGTCCCGGGAAAAGAAAACGGGTGAGCCGGCGCCGGCTACATTGCAGGTCATCAAAGGGGTAGTACTGGAAGAAACCGGCAAGGGAAACTTTCACCCGCTGGCCGGCGCTTCGGTGATCTGGCAGGGAACCAGCAAGGGTACGGTCACTGATTCAGCGGGCGTTTTTAATATTTTACAGGAACCCGGTGCGGAACGGCTCATCGTAAGTTATACGGGTTATGAACCGGATACGCTTTCGGCCATCAGCGGGAAGGAGATCAAGATCATTCTCGCTTCGGGCAGGCAGCTCAATGAAGTGAAAGTGACGGGCAGGCAACGTTCCACTTATCTTTCATCCCTCAATCCCATCCGCACGCAGGTGATGACGGAGCGGGAGCTCTTCAAAGCGGCC
Organism: uncultured Chitinophaga sp.; assembly: GCA_964424155.1. Classification (GTDB taxonomy): domain Bacteria; phylum Bacteroidota; class Bacteroidia; order Chitinophagales; family Chitinophagaceae; genus JJ008. The sequence goes on along the minus strand of CAYRHU010000017.1, from coordinate 43,313 downwards.
TGCTGCAACCTCAGCGAGAGTTTTGAAACCAATCCTTCGGTGGATGTTTCGTTTAACGACGCGGTCACCGGTTCCAAGCAGATACAATTGCTCGGTCTCAGCGGCAATTACACGCAGTTGACGGTGGAAAACCTGCCCGGTCCGAGGGGACTGGCCACGCCGCAGGGACTCAATTTTATTCCCGGTCCCTGGGTGGAATCCATCCAGTTGAACAAAGGGGTGGGGTCCGTGGTGAACGGGTATGAGAGCATCGCCGGTCAGATCAATATCGAGCAGAAGAAACCCCAAACGGCGGAGCGGCTTTATGCCAATGCCTATGTAAACGATATGGGCAAGACCGACCTGAACCTGGTGCTCACGCAGAAGATCGGGAAGAACTGGAGCACTTCTTTATTGCTGCATGATAATTTTCTCGCGAAAAGCGATGTGGATTATAACGACGACGGGTTCCGCGACATGACCACCGGCAACCTGTTTACTGGTATCAACCGCTGGAATTATGAGAACGGCAAGGGACTGGAATCGCAGTTTGGCGTGAAAGTGCTTTTCAATGATATTACGGGAGGCGAGACCCGGTTCGATCCCGATAAGGACCGGCTCGGCAATGTGAACTATGGCGTAGGGATCAATATTAAACGCTATGAGGCTTTTGCCAAGACGGGATATGTTTTTCCCGGCAAGAAATACAAGAGCGTGGGGCTGCAGTTGTCATTCTTTGATCATCGGCAGGATTCCTATTTCGGGCAGACCGTTTATGATGCCCGCCAGAAAAATGTGTATGCCAACCTGATCTACCAGTCCATCATCGGCAGCACCATCCATAAGTTCCGCACCGGGATGAGCCTGTTGTCGGACGACTACGATGAAAGGTTTAACAGCAGCCGTTATGAAAGAAAGGAGCTGGTACCCGGCGCATTTTTTGAGTACACGTTCACGCCTGTGGAGAAATTCAATATCGTGGCCGGTATACGCGGCGATCACAACAGTTTGTTTGGCTGGTTCGCCACGCCAAGGCTGCATGTAAGATATGAACCCGTAAAAGGTACCACCATCCGCCTCAGCGCGGGAAGGGGGCAGCGCACCGCCAATATATTCGCGGAGAACAACAGCGTGTTCGTGAGTTCACGGCAGGTAAACATCCTTACAACATCTTCCGGAAAAGCCTATGGGCTAAATCCTGAGGTAGCCTGGAACAAGGGGGTCAGCCTGGATCAGAAGTTCAGATTGTTCAACCGGAATGCCAGTCTCGGTCTCGACTTTTTCCGCAACGATTTCAGCGACCAGGTGATCGTGGACCTGGAGGACGCGCGGCAGGTGAAATTTTATAACCTCGGCGGCAAATCCTTCTCCAATAGTTTCCAGGCCGAGCTGAACCTCGAGCCGGTACGTAAGCTGGAAACCAGGATCGCCTACCGGTATTTTGATGTGAAGGCCACTTATGGCAACCAGTTGCTGCAAAAGCCCTTCACCGCCCGGCACCGCGCCTTTATGAACCTGGCCTATGAATGGAGCGGCTGGAAATTTGATTACACGTTCAACTACAACGGTTCCAAGCGCATCCCCTCCACCGTTGCCAACCCACCCGCCCTGCAGCGGCCGGCAAACTCGCCCTCCTATGTGCTGATGAACGCGCAGGTAACAAAAACGCTGGGGAAGAAACACCCTGTGGATCTTTATCTCGGTGGCGAGAACCTGACCAATTTCCTGCAGCGGGAAGCCATCGTGGATCCCGGGCAGCCCTTTGGTCCCTATTTCGACGCCGCCCTGGTATGGGGGCCGGTGAGCGGGAGGCTGGTTTACCTGGGGCTGAGGTATAAGATTAAATAGGCGGTATTGGATACGGAATAGTTGAATTTCGAATGCAGAGCAAATGAATGTCGAATTTTGAAGTAGGGGCGATATTCCGGTTTTTATCTTACAAACCCCAGCCCGAAACTTAAAACCCGTCCCATAGCGGACGGTTTTTTCTTTGCGGAATGAGGAGCCGGAATAAGCCTTTCTACCCGTTTAGAAACGGCTCAGTTCTTTTGGTGTATAAGTAATCTCAATTTTTTAAGGCGAAGGATAATAGGGTGATTGTCAATTGATGTTGGGATTGGGGGTGGGTGGGGAGTTTCGTATATTTATGTGTTGGGCGAAATTATAAATCAGCATTATGATAATAAAAAAGTTTCTTGCGACAAATGTTCATGGTTATTTAAACTATGAAATTAACTTCAACGAAAGACTGACCTTTTTAATTGGAATCAATGGTACTGGAAAAACCAGTGTTCTTAAGCTTATACTTGGCTTAATTTCCCCATCGTTTAACTATCTAAATTCCATTGAATTTGAATCTGCGGAGATTGAGTGTTATGAAAATACGAGAGGTACATTTCGCATAACGGCAAAGCCAAATGAAAACAATGAGGTTTCTTTAACTCTTTCTAAAGATGGCGAAAATCCCATTATAGGAAGTTTAATAAAAACACCAATTCAAATTGTAAGTGAGTATGACCCTGAAGAAGCGAGTGAAAAAATGAGGCTTATTATTGAAGCATTTGACCAACAAACTGTTGTTAAAGAAATAAAAAGTCTTACTACCCCATTGTTTCTAGGACTTGACAGAAGAGTTTATCAAGGTCAACAAATCGATAGAATGAGGCAAAACTTCCTTTTGCGAAAAAAGTATAGACATTTTGCACAAACTGACCCATTGAATTTGAGCTTGATTGATATGCAAGAAGTGATATTTGACTATGTGAGAATCATCGCCTCAAAACAGCCTAAAATCAATCAAGACTTTAAAAATAAAATACTTCTCCAATCATTTGAGTTTCTAGACAGTCAAGAGCTTAACATCATCAAAGACTTTAGAGAATTAAAAGAAAAGCGAAAAAATGCAATTGACGCATTTGATAATTTAAATATTTATGGTTTCACAGAACATGTAAATAAGTTTTTTGACCAAATGGAGTCTGTACTTAAGGAGTTGAATGCAACTCAAAAATCAAGCAAAAAAGACGAATTTGATATTGATAGCATTCAAATATTTCAAAAATGGTTTAATAACCAGCCTCAATTAAAAAGAATAAATGAATTGATTGGATTCAATGATTCCTATCAATTGGAGATTGAAAGGTTATATCAACCTATTGAGCAATTAAAATCAATTATAAATACCTTTTTTGGTGAAAGCAAAAAAGAACTAATGATTGACTCACAGGGCGAAATGTCAGTAAAATTTAAAAATTCAAAAATTGCTAAAATATTTGAATTATCATCTGGGGAAAAGCAAATTATTACAATGCTTGGCCACTTAATATTCTTTGAAGAAAAATTCAAAACAGAACAAGGAATTTTCATCATTGACGAGCCAGAATTATCACTTCATTTAGCTTGGCAGGAAATATTCGTAAAATCAATACTTGAAGCTAGCCCAAATACACAGTTTATTCTTGCTACTCATTCGCCAGCAATAATTGGCGATACTGAGGACGAATTATGTCAAGATTTAGCAAAATTAAACTAACCAAACTAGCAGAAAGGAATATGTTGAAATTTAACTTCAAAGCTTTAAAAGCATTACCAAAATTATTTGCATACAGAAATGATGTTGATATATACACGGAAGATAAGATAGCTGATAAAGAATTCTATAGAGCATTATTCAAAAGATTATTTAATGATGGAATAAGTGTAAATGATGTTACTCCGCTTGGCTGCAAGGCGAATGTTTTGAACGCATATGATGGACAAGACAAAAAGAGTATGCGTAAACGTTTATATATTGTAGATGGCGATTTGGATTTAATTATTGGAACTAACCGAAAAGCTGAAGAAAACTTAGTGGTACTTGATTCATATTGTATAGAAAATTATTTGGTCGATGAAGCTGCAATTATTGAATTGATATATTACTCCAACGGAAGTGAATCAAAAGACACCATTAAGACAAAATTAAATTTTACTAAATGGCTTTCATACAATCATGAATGTCTTATTAACCTGTTTCTGCATTTCGGAATTTTAAAACAGTTCGGTGGTGGACCGAGAATTAGAAACGCAAATGAGTTTCTAAAGCAGCATTTAAAACAGGTTGTCCTTGACAATAATAAAATCGCAACTTATTCTGAAGAAATAAAGAACGAAATAATTACACTACTAACGGACAAGGGCCATGCTGACCCACAAACGATATACGAACAAGAACTTTTGAAGTTAAAGGCTACTTGGCCAAATGAACAAGAGGTATTCTTGCGAATCGTTTCGGGTAAAACTTATTTACTTCCTTTATTGCAGCATAGAGTTGTCCATTGCGTCAACAAAGGAAAAAGCATGTTTAGCAAAGACTCTTTAAAACTATTTTTAGCAAATAACGCCAAGTTAGATAGGTTAGATTTTGTAAAGAATAGCGTTAAATAACTTCGCCCAACATTGGTATTGCCAATAGTGGGGCTGAACATTGGGGCAATCAGCAGCGGTAATTCTGCCGTGCTGTGGTTCGGGGCTTGACGAATAAAGCCCAGCTTTAGTTCTTAAAATTTAACTTTATCAAAAAGCCAGGCAGCGGTTCTGGGCGGACGAAATTCTATTTTCCCACCATCGGTAATACCTGTACGTTATAGCGCATTTTAGAACGACAACACAATGGACAGATATAAAGAAACATTTAACACCTGGAACAACGTTGCTTCCATATACCAGGACAAGTTTATGGACATGGACTTGTATAACGACACCTATGACTATATCTGTAATGCTGTCGCTAAACAAAATGCAAAACTATTGGAAATCGGTTGCGGACCCGGAAATATCACGAAGTATCTTTTATCCCGGAGACCCGACTTTGACATTTTCGGCATTGACATTGCGCCGAATATGATTGAACTCGCAAGGAAAAATAACCCGGCTGCCAGGTTTGCCGTTATGGACAGCCGGCAGATCGGCAGTCTTGATAATAAGTATGACGGAATTATCGCCGGATTTATTTTGCCTTATTTGTCACCTGATGAAACTAATGAACTCATTTCAAACGCTTACGACTTATTGAACGAGAACGGATTGATCTATCTGAGTTTTGTAGAAGGCGACCCGGACCAGTCTGGTTTTAAAGCCGGCAGCGGCGGAAGGGTTTACTTTCAGTTTCATAATTTGGACGATTTAAAGACACAGCTCATTAAAACAAAATTTGACCAAATAGAGACCTTTAAAGTTGAATACAAAATAGCTGAAACAGAATACGACATACACACCATACTTACCGCAAAGAAGAAAAACGCCCTGTAGCATCGTATGGACAACAAGATGGCTGAACGGCTTCAGATCAGTGTGAATGCTGATAATCCGGCTCGTCGCCCATACGCGGCCCGGTGTAAGCCAGTTTGGAGTGACATAACGCTGAAAAAAAATAAGTGCAAATTTGAAATTTTAAAAAGATCATTAAATGAAAAAACTGCAATTCAAAAAAGAGATAAACGCATCCGCGCAAAAGGTTTATGAAACGATGCTGGGCTTAAAGGACAAAAGCACCTATGAACACTGGACATCGGCATTTAACCCGACTTCCACCTACGAAGGAAGTTGGGAAAAGGGAAGTAAGATTCATTTTGTGGGCGTGGACGAAAACGGGAAAAAAGGCGGAATGGCTTCTGAAGTCCGGGAACACCAGCCTGCCCGATTTATATCCATACGGCATTACGGTTTTTTGGATGGCGATACGGAAATAACAACCGGCGAACAAGTCGAAAAATGGGCGGGCGGACACGAAAATTATTCTTACGAGGAAAACAACGGCATTACAACGGTAACGGTGGAGATGGACGCGGTAGACGAATATTTGGATTATTTCAATAAAACCTATCCGGCCGCACTGGATAAATTAAAAGATATTTCGGAGCGATAATTACTTTAAACAGCATCCTAGTATATTGACATTAACCCATAACAGGCCTGGTAAAGCAACCAGGGTAAGCATAGTATTGGAAATCAGGTAAAATCAAAAATATGCCACTCATTAATCCTCACATTAATTTCAATGGAAACGCGGAAGAGGCATTCAATTTTTACAGATCAGTCTTTGGCGGTGAGTTTGCAAAAATTATTCGTTTCAAAGAACTGGCCGGTGATGAGTTTCCCGTGGCGGCGCATGAAGCCGATAAAATAATGCATATCGCCCTGCCCATCGGCCAAAACGTGTTAATGGCGAATGATGTTCCGGAAAGTATGGGACGGACAAACGAAAACGAAAACCGAAGCAAAATTTCAATCAGCGCGGAAAGCCGGGAAGAAGCCGACAGATTATTTAACGGGCTTTCGGCAGGCGGACAGATTGAAATGCCTATTTCCGACAGCCCCTGGGGTTCATACTTTGGCATGTTCCGGGACAAATACGGGATTGAATGGATGGTGGATTTTGATCCAAAATATAAAGGAAAAATCTAATCGGAGAGAAAAACGAACGCCTGACAACTGTTCGGCAAAATAGACTGTGAAGATCTTCGTGGAAACATTTATGTGGGGTTCAGCATTTGTGCTTCATATTAAATTTATCGCTAAATTCCCTCCTTCCGCCAGGCTGTGATCCTTGTTTCTGACCCAAATCGAAATCCCGTAATATTAGAATAGAACACTCAAGGCATCTGGTAAACGGTAGCCTGCCACTGTAAACGAATTAATTATGATATATTGGGTAAATAAATCCTGATGAAAGCAAAATCAATCAAAGGAAAGTCCCCGGAAGAAATAAATTCAGCATTGCAGCAAAGCATGGCAGACGCCCGCCTGCCGGACGGGCAGGGGTTCAGGCCAACCTTAGCCATTGTATTCATGTCTGTTAAGCAAGACAGGAAAGCTGTTTCCAAAATACTTGACGAAAAAGGCATCCAAATATTTGGCGCCACCACCGCGGGCGAATTCATTGACGGCGAGATTGAGGAAGGCAGCATTGTCATCTTGCTGCTTGATATGAACCGGGATTATTTTAAAATCGGATTTCTCGAAATAAACGGGAGCACCGCCCTGGAAAACGCAGTCAAACTGGGTATTACCGGGAAAGAAACCTTTGCCAATCCTGCGTTTATTATAGCAAACAGCGGGGTGGCTTTGGATGGCGAACCATTTGTGGAGGGCATCCTGCAGGGTTTTGGAGAACCGGCCTTGACGGATGACAGGGAAGTCACCATCTTTGGAGGCAAGGCAGGGGATGACCTGGCGCTCGAATCAACATTTGTTTTTACCAACGGAAAATGCAGTGACAGCGCACTGGTGGCACTGGTTATCGATAAAGATAAAATTGATGTCAGCGGTATCGCTACCTGTGGCTGGAAAGCCATCGGTACCACAAAAACAGTTACAAAAAGTGAAGGCAATATGGTGTATTCCATCGATGATAAGCCGGCACTCGATACGCTGATGAAATTCCTTGGTGTTGAAATTAAGCAGGAGGGGGACAGGGAGATCGTTACATTTTTAAGTTCATGGTATTATCCCCTGGAGGTGGAACGGGAAAATGCAGACCCGGTAATACGTACCGCCATGTTTGCCAATCGGGAAGAACGCTCGCTTATTTGTTCCGGCAACGTGCCGCAGGGGTCAAAGATCAGGTTTGCGATGCCGCCCGATTTTGATTCCATGGATAAAGTTGTCGCGGATTGTAAGGGCATCCAGTCCCACACACAACCGCAGGCCGATGCCCTGCTCATGTTTTCTTGCGTAAGCAGGTATTTATCTTTTGGCATGGCCATAAAGGAAGAGATTGAGCAGGTGCAAAAGATCTGGGATGCACCCATGGCCGGCTTTTTTTCTTACGGAGAATATGGAAAATCCAATACCGGCAAAAATGAATATCACAATAATACATGCTGCCTGGTGGTATTAAAAGAAAAAGAATCTGCCTGTTAAATAAAATTGAATTACATGCGAAAAATAATTTCTTTCATGCACATCTCGCTCGACGGGTTTGTAGCGACACCGAAAGGCGAACTCAACTGGGTTAAAATCAATGATGAGATTTTTGATCATGTCGGAAAGCGGATCAGCGAAACCGATACGGCATTATACGGTCGGGTAACTTACCAGATGATGGAAAATTACTGGCCCGCCGCCGGCAAAAAACCCGCGGCGACCCGCCACGAGATTGAACATTCTAAATGGTATAGCAAGGTGCATAAACTGGTGTTATCAAAAACATTGAATGTGGCCGGCCTCGATAATACAACTGTTATTAGCGACGAGCTTGCGGACAGGATCAATGAAATAAAAAATTCCAACGGCGGTGGGAGCAAAGAAATACTGCTTTTCGGCAGCCCGACCGCCACCCATGCGCTGATGCAACTGGATTTAATCGACGGCTTCTGGCTATTTGTCAACCCGATCGTTCTCGGGCGGGGCATTCCGTTGTTTGAAGGCTTCAGGGATACGACAAAACTAAAGCTACTGACTACCCGGACCTTTGACTGCGGGGTAACCGAACTAAGTTATATAGCGGACAGAACCTAGCTGCGAGATGTATTCAGTACCCGGCGACTGAATATATATTCAACTGTATTAACTTCACTTTCGGCTGTTCGGGCTCTCCGAATACGGAGGTCACAATACCCGGCACCTGCCGTCAGCAACCATTTTATGAATCACATCATGCGGAAAGTAATAACCACCCTGTTTTCATTTTATTTTCTGGCCAACCTCAATGGACAAACGACCGGACCGAACCTGGAAATAACACATCTGACTGGCGATTTTTACATTTATACCACCTATAATTTATACAAAGGGTACCGGGTCGGGGCCAACGGGATGTACCTTGTATCTGACCAGGGGGTAGTGTTGTTTGATACGCCATGGGACACAACCCAGTTTCAACCCCTGCTGGATAGCATCCGGTCAAGACACCAGAAAAATGTGTCGCTTTGCATTTCCACGGATTTTCATTCCGACAGGACTGGTGGACTCGCCTATTACAGAAAGCAGGGAATTAAAACGTATACGACAAGATCCATCGATGAACTCTGCGCGAAAAGAGGGATGAAAAGAGCTGAGTTTCTCATTGATAAGGACAGTTCATTTACTTTCGGTCAACATGTATTTGAGACCTATTTTCCCGGCGAGGGACACACGGCCGTTAATATCGTTATCTGGTTCCCTAAAGAGAAAATCCTTTATGGAGGATGCCTGATCAAGAGCGCGGGAGATGAAGACCTGGGCAACCTGGAAGACGCCAACCGGGATGAATATGCGGCCACCATCAAAAATGTCAAACGGCATTGCCCGCAACCCCGATTTATCATTGTGGGTCATGGTGACTGGCCAGATCTGAATTCTCTGGAACACACATTGGAGATGGCGCAGGATCTGAAAAGGAAAAACCAATAGGGCTCTGAAATACGAAAAACGGCGCAGGCGGATGTATTTTTCGCCAGCGAATCGCCATTAGTTTCTCCGGACTTAAATTTCAGCAGAAGCAACCCGATCCGTTTTGTATGTAACTTCATCAGTAAAACAAAGCCTGCCATACCGGGATCATGGTTGTAATGAAGCCATCTCCGGGAATACAGGACAGGGTTCACCGATCAGTCTTTAGTCCCGGATCTTAGTTTTTAAACCAATGTTCCGCCATAGTACACCACTTTAAACTAAAATACTGTTTTATGAAAAAAATACTGTCAGCCGGTTATGCAACGGCAGCGTCGCTGCTCATCCTGTTTTTTACGATCGCTGGATGTAAACCGGAAAAAGGGCAAAAAGAAAACGACGTTACGCTGAAAGAATATTTCAGCTATGGCGATTCGGTGGAATCCGCCGGCGTACGGATGATACCCATCAGCACGCCGGCCGGCCAATTCAACGTATGGACCAAGCGCTATGGCAAGAACCCGCGCATCAAGATCCTGCTCCTGCACGGCGGCCCCGCCATGACACATGAATACATGGAATGCTTCCAGACATTTTTCCAGCGCGAGGGGTTTGAGTTTTACGAGTACGACCAGCTGGGTTCCTATTACAGCGATCAGCCAAAGGACAGCAGTCTCTGGACAACGGAGCGTTTTGTGGAGGAAGTGGAGCAGGTGCGGAAAGCGATCGGGGCCGATAGCAGCAATTTTTATATCGTGGGCAATTCCTGGGGCGGGATACTGGGCATGGAGTACGCCCTGAAATACCAGCAGCATATGAAGGGGCTGGTGGTGGCCAATATGATGGCCAGCGCGCCGGAATACGGAAACTATGCCAAAGAAGTGCTGGCCCCGCAAATGGATCCCGCCGTGCTGGCCGAGATCCGCGCATTAGAGGAAAAAGGAGATTTTGGTAATCCGCGTTATATGGAACTGCTGATTCCGAATTTTTACAGCAGGCATATCTGCCGGTTACCGGTCTGGCCCGACGGGCTGAACCGGGCGATCAAACATGTGAATGGGGAAGTGTATACGATGATGCAGGGTCCCAGCGAATTCGGCATCAGCGGCCGCCTGGCCAAATGGGATGTAAAGCCCCGTTTAAAAGAGATCGGGAAACCCACCCTGATGGTAGGCGCCAAATATGATACGATGGATCCGAAAGCCATGGAGGAACAAAGTAAAATGGTGCAGAAGGGACGTTATCTCTATTGTCCTAACGGCAGTCACCTCGCCATTTGGGACGACCAGGCGGTGTTTATGGGTGGGGTGATACAGTTTATCCGGGATGTGGATGAAGGGCGGTTCTGAAATAAGGGAAGTGGGTCATGCCGGTTAGACTTACAACGGAGATCACCGGCAGGAAAATTAATTCTGCAGGGTGAGGTACCCCTTTTCGTATTCACGATTTTTTTATTCAAACCGATCACCCGTTATTGACATGAATTTGCCGGAAGAAAAAAGAGAATTGCTGAACAATATTACAAGCGATATCAGTCGCCTGGATCATGTCAGCGCCATTGTGCTGGGAGGTTCCTATGCGACCGGTATGGCAACTGCCGATTCCGATATGGATATTGGGATTTATTATGCTGAAAAGGATCCGTTTGAGATTGATGACATCAGACGTATTGCCCGGAAATATTCAGATAGCAGTGAGCCAACGGTCACGGGCTTTTATGAATGGGGACCCTGGGTAAATGGCGGAGCCTGGATAACAACCATACTTGGCGAAGTGGATTTTATCTATAAGAATATTGACCAGGTAAAGGCCACGATCAGCAACGCAAAAAACGGAACCTGGGTAAACCATTATGAACAGCAGCCACCATATGGATTTTCTTCACTTTTTTTTCTCGCCGAAACCCGTCATTGTATTCCATTATATGACCCGGAAGGCATCATCCGGGAATTGAAATCCAGTGTCCGGGAGTACCCGGCTAAACTGAAACAGGCGGTTATTCAGCACTCGCTGTGGTCTGCCGAATTTACCATCTGGCAAGCCGGCAGCTTTGCCCGGAAAAAGGATATGTACAATACGCTGGGTTGTCTTACAAGAGCGGTGAAAGACCTGGTGACCGCGCTGTTCAGTATGAATGAGATCTTCCCGTTGGGTGACAAACGGGCAATCGAAATACTGGAGCAGTCGGAAATAAAACCGGTTGATTTTTCCGCGAAGGTAAATGCGGTTTTAAGTGCAGGAAAAAATAACCTGGAGGATCGGGTCATCCGGTTGAAATTACTATTTGAAGAAACAGCGGAATGTGCCCGGGGGTATTACAAACCCTATTATAAATTATAGACCGGATTAATTAACAGGTGAAAATGGAGAACGTTAGCATCAGGCAGGCCGGTTCCGGGGATATTGACAAATTGCAAGCCATCAGCCGCCAGACTTTTTTCGAAACATTTTCGGAAGGGAATTCGGAGGAGAATATGAATAAATACCTCGGAGAAAGTTTTTCCACCGGTAAACTGGCTGCCGAGCTCAATGACAGGAACGTCTCGTTTTATTTCGCGGAGCTGGAGGACCGGGTCATCGGCTATCTTAAAGTGAACACCGGTTCTTCGCAAACGGAACTAAAGGATGAACAGGCAGTGGAGATTGAGCGGATCTATGTTTTGAAAGAGTACCAGGGAATGAAACTGGGACAATTGCTTTATGAAAAGGCCGAGGAGATCGCCCGGCAGGCCGGTGCCGGCTATATCTGGCTGGGCGTTTGGGAGGAGAATCCCAGGGCCATTGCCTTTTATAAGAAAAACGGTTTTGTGGAATTCGACCGTCACATTTTCAGGCTGGGGGATGATGAGCAGACGGATATCATGATGAGATTAAACCTGGTTAATAGGGATACATAGTCCCCGGGACTATTTAAAAAGCTGCTCCGGCTCCATTATTAAAAAATCCTGCCAGGGAATACCATCGCTGCCGGTCAGCAATAGTTTATCCGGGTGGAATTTTTTCTGAAATACCTGCATGCCGGTTGATGAACGCGAAGCGCCGCTTTTCACTTCAATGGCGATCCGTTTCTTCTTTTGTATGATGAAATCGACCTCATCATTTCCCTCTCTCCAGTACTGCAGTTGAAAATCGTGTGTGCGTGACAGGTTCAGTAAATGGGCACCGATCGCCGATTCCACCATTCTTCCCCAATCGCCGGGTTTATGGAGTATTTCTTCGAATGACTCATGTCGCTGGGCGCTTACCAGGGCCGTGTTATGTACCTGGAATTTCGGGCTGGAAGATCTTTTGCGTATAGGGTTTGCTGAAAACTTTTCAAGACCGGCCAGTAACCCTGCCGCATCCAGCAGGCCGAGATAATGTGCCAGGGTGGTAGTATTGCCGGCATCCTGCAATTGACCCAGCATTTTATTGTAGGACAGGATCTGTCCTGAATAAAGACAACCCGTCTCGAAAAGCTGTTTCATCAGGGCGGGTTTATCCACCCGTGTGAGCATTAGGATATCTTTGGAAATACTGGTTTCGATCAGGGACTCCCGCACATATTTTTTCCATCTTTCTTCATCGTTTATCAAATCCGCCGAACCCGGGTAACCGCCAAACCACACATATCGGTTTGCATCCCATCCAAAGGCATTTTGCATTTCCGCAAAGGACCAATGTCCCATATAGATCGTTTCAAACCGTCCGGCCAGCGATTCAGTCAACCCTTTTTGCAGCAGCAGCCTCGAGGATCCCAGCAGGATAATTTTCAGGTTTCTCTTTTTTCCGGTGTCCGCATCCCAAAGCAGTTTAACGGACTCACTCCAGTTTTCAATTTTCTGAATTTCATCAATGATCAGCAGAAACGCCCCGGCTTTTTCCTTGTCCATTTTAAGCCGGGCCGCTTCCCATTGTTGTTGCAGCCAGGCATTATTTAAAACGGCGACCGAATCAGCAGTCGCGAAATGTACGGGTGTCCCGATCTTTTCCATCAGTTGATATACCAGGGTGGTTTTTCCAACCTGCCTTGGCCCCGTAACAACCTGGATAAACCTGCGGGGTTCAGCTACCCTTCGCATAAGATCCTGTAAATGTGATCGTTGAAACATGAATATTTATTTACTCAATATAATGAGTAAAATTACTCAATATTTTGAGTATTTCAAAGAAACCTTTGCCATCAGGTTTCCTTTCGCGCTTGCGCCGGGGCGATTATCGCCGGGTTTTGTAATTTCCCTCCCATGCCGGTCTACAATATCCGCAATATGGTCTGCGCCCGCTGCATCAAAACGGTGACGGGTATCTTCAGTGAAGCCGGTGTTCCGCCGCAGCAGGTCGTGCTGGGAAAGGTGATAACGGAGCAGCCCCTTCCGGCGGAGGCTGAAACGGTGATCCGGAAAAAACTGGAAGACGAGGGGTTTGAAATGCTGGATGACAACCGTGTGAAACTGGTGGAAGAGATCAAGCGGCTGATCGTGGAACTGGTGCATTACGGCGAACTGGATGAGATGAAGGAAAAACTTTCCGTATACCTTTCCGGTAAACTGCTGAAAGATTACCATTACCTGAGCAATCTTTTTTCTTCCATAGAAAATACGACGATCGAGCAGTATTTCATACTTCAGAAAATTGAAAAGGTAAAGGAATGGCTGGTGTATGATGAATTCACCCTGAATGAAATGGCCTTTAAACTGGGATACAGCAGCGTGGCGCATTTATCGGCCCAGTTCAAGAAGGTCACCGGTTTCACCCCCTCCCGCTTCAAAAAACTCAAAGACCACCACCGGAAGCCCCTGGACGGGCTTTGAGGTGCAAATCATATAACATTTCCCCTCAATAATGTAACATTCCCGCGGCCATCCCGGCTGAAATTTGTGTTATAAATCTTACCATTTATGACACATACTTACCAGATAAGCGGAATGACCTGCGGAAGCTGCGTGGCCCGCGTGAAAAGCGAATTACTCAAACTGGGCGATGTACTGGCGGCGGATGTACAGTTGCAGTCGCCCCAGGCCCGGGTTACGATGGCCAGGCACCTGTCTTCCGATGTACTTCAAAAAGCGATAGAAAAAGCCGGATCATACCGGATCACGGAAATGGGGGAACCGGAGGCAGTGGCAACGGTTAATGCTGAGGTTAAGGCTGCTGAGGAAGAGAAACCTTCGTATTTCCCCATTTTCCTCATATTCGGATATATTGGACTGGTCAGTGTCCTCGTGCAGGTGATCAAAGGTTCTTTTAACTGGATGCAGTGGATGGGTCATTTTATGGCCGGCTTCTTCCTGGTATTCTCTTTCTTCAAATTCATGAACCTGAAAGGTTTTGCCGGCGGGTACCGCAGTTATGACGTGGTGGCCAAACGGTTCCCGGCCTGGGGTTATGCTTACCCGTTCGTGGAACTTGGCCTGGGGATTGCTTTTTTAACCGGGTTTAATCCGGTCGTGGTATCCGCGATTACCCTGCTGGTCATGGGGGTGAGTACCATTGGTGTGGTGCAGAGCCTGGCCAGGAAAACTCCATTCCAGTGCGCCTGTCTCGGTACGGTGATCAAACTGCCGCTGAGTAAGGTCACGCTGTTCGAAGACCTGCTGATGGTGGCCATGAGCGCGGTGATGATCATCGCGATGATATAACATTCAGAAACAAAAATAAAAACCGACAATAATGAAAAAGATACTCCTGATCGCGACGATCGTACTGATAAATCAACTACCCGGCGCCGCCCAGCACGAGCATCACCCAATGCCAAAGGATACGGTGCCGGTTAAAAAAGATACGCTTGGAAAAAAGCCGGCCGGGAAGAAAACCGGGGATCATTCACAACACAGTATGCCATCGCATGCCTTTTCCCGCAATCTCCCGATGAGCCGCAATGGTTCCGGCACCGGCTGGAACCCGGATGCCAGTCCCATGTATATGTGGACGCGCTCCACAAAAAAAACGGACTGGATGTTTCACGGGAACCTGTTCCTGCGTTACACAAGCCAGGATATCTTTTCCTCCGGCCGGCGCGGCCAATCGGAGTTCAGCGCCCCTAACTGGTTTATGACGATGATGAACCGGAAAGTGGGAGAGAAGGGATTGTTCAACGCCACGGCGATGATCAGTCTCGACCGGATCACCGACGGGGGAAACGGTTACCCGTTGCTTTTTCAATCGGGTGAAACCTATAAGGGAAGCCGGCTGGTGGACCGGCAGCACCCGCATGATCTGTTTACCGCGCTGAGCATCGGTTATACGCAGATGCTGAATAAGGATATGGATGTTTTCGCCTATATCGGTTACCCCGGCGAACCCGCGATCGGGGCGCCGGCCTTTATGCACCGGGTATCGGCCATGAACAATCCCGACGCGCCGCTGGGTCACCACTGGCAGGACGCTACCCATATTACCTTTGGTACCGGTACGCTGGGATTCCGGTATAAAAATTTAAAGGCCGAAGGATCCATCTTTACCGGCCGCGAGCCGGATGAGAACCGGTTTGATTTCGACAAACCGCGATTTGACAGTTATTCCTACCGGCTATCCTATAATCCCGGCCGCAACTGGGCCCTGCAATTCTCACAGGGTTTTATCAACAGCCCGGAGGCGCTTGAACCGGAAGAAGACGTGAAACGAACCACGGCCTCTGTGTTATATGCAAAACCGTTGCGATCAGGGAATCATATTTCCGCCGCGGCTATCTGGGGACTGAACGACAAGGGCGCGAATCATAAGGAGAACTCATTTCTTGCGGAAGGCAACTGGCAAACGGGTAAGAACGCCTTATACACCCGTTATGAGTATGTCCAGAAATCGATCGAGGAGCTGGACCTGGACGAAACTTACCCCCACCGCAATTTCAACGTGCACGCGGTTACCGCCGGGTATAACAGGAGGCTTACGTCATTTAAAGGCATAGACCTCACGGCCGGCACTCAGTTTACCCTCTATGGGGTAGACAGAGACCTGCAGCGTCTTTACGGGCAGCGGCCGGCCGGGTTCCAGGTGTACCTTCAATTCAGGCCATCACTTCATAAACATTGATTTTATGCAACACAACCACAGTCATCAGTCGGTAGTCCACAGTCATCAGTCGGCAGTCCACAATCATCAGTCGGCAGTCCACAGTCATCAGTCGGCAGTCCACAATCATCAGTCGGCAGTCCACAGTCATCAGTCGGCAGTCCACAGTCATCAGTCCACAGACAGCAGTCCGGCTGGTCAAAAAGCGGAACATACTGCTCACGGGCATTCAGCGCATACGGAGCCCGGGCACAAAAACGCTGCCCATGGCCATGAAGGACATGATCATCACGCGATGATGATCAATGATTTTAAAAAGCGCTTCTGGATATCGCTCATCATTACAGTGCCTGTTTTACTCTTATCCGAAATGATACAGCACTGGCTGGGGTTCGAAATCCGGTTTCCAGGCAGTCAATACATCCTGCTTATTTTATCCAGTTTTATTTTTATTTATGGAGGATGGCCTTTCCTGAAAGGCATGACGGAGGAACTGAAGGCGAAATCACCGGGTATGATGACCCTGATCGCGCTGGCCATCATCGTGGCCTATGTATTCAGTGTGGCCGTGATCTTTGGTTTTACGGGGATGGATTTTTTCTGGGAACTGGCCACCCTGATCGATATCATGCTGCTGGGGCACTGGCTCGAAATGAAATCCGTACTGGGGGCCTCCAAAGCGCTGCAACTGTTGGTTCGCCTGATGCCGGCGGAGGCGCATAAGGTGCATGGCGATCATGTGATGGAAGTGAAGCTGGAAGAATTGCAAAAAGGAGATATCATCCTGGTAAAACCGGGCGAAAAAGTTCCGGCCGACGGGATCGTGCAGGACGGGGAGAGCTACCTGAATGAAAGTATGCTTACCGGTGAAAGCAAACCGGTTAAAAAAGAAAAGAACGACAGGGTAATCGGGGGTTCCGTAAATGGCAATGGTTCGCTCCGTGTGACAGTGATGAGCACGGGCAAGGACAGTTACCTGAATAAGGTGATCACCCTCGTGCAGGAAGCGCAGAAAACAAAATCCAGGACCCAGCGCCTGGCAGACCGGGCGGCGAAGTGGCTGACCTATATAGCGCTCGGGGTGGGGATACTGACCTTTATCGTTTGGCTGGTCCTGGGCCAGGGCGCCAGTTACGCTGTGGAAAGGATGGTAACGGTAATGGTGATCTCCTGCCCGCACGCCCTGGGGCTTGCCATTCCGCTCGTAGTGGCCATTTCAACCGCCATATCCGCACAACACGGATTGCTGATCCGTAACCGGACGGCATTTGAAAATTCCCGGAAGATCACCACGCTTTTATTTGACAAGACCGGTACGCTCACCCGGGGTGATTTCGGGGTGACCCGGGTAGTGGTAACGGGTACGATCAGCCGGAATGAATTACTTCAACTGGCGGCATCGCTCGAGCAATCTTCGGAGCATCCGATCGCCCAGGGGATCCTGCAAAAGGCAAAACAGGAAAACCTGGCGTTATGGAAAACCGAAAATTTCAGGGCCCTCACCGGGAAAGGCGTGGAAGCGATGGTGAACGGGAAGAAAGTGGGGGTGGTAAGTCCGGGTTACATGAAAGAAAAACAAATACAGCTACCCGCAGACACAGCGTCCACCGATGCGGAAACGGTAGTATACATTCTCGTAAATGATCAACTGGCCGGTTATATCGCGCTCGCCGATGAATTGCGTCCCGAATCAAAAGAGGCCATCGCCGCTTTTAAGAGGAATGGAATAAAAGTGATGATGGCTACCGGCGACAATGAAAAAGTGGCCGGGGCGGTAGCCCGCGAGCTGGGACTTGACGGGTATTATTCAGAAGTGCTGCCGCACCAGAAAGTGGATATTGTAAAAGAACTGCAGGGGAAGAATGAATTTGTGGCCATGACCGGCGACGGGGTGAACGACGCGCCCGCGCTGGCACAGGCGGATGTGGGGATCGCGGTGGGTTCCGGTACCGATGTGGCGGCCGAAACCGCGGATATCATACTGGTGAACAGCAATCCGAAGGATATCCTTAACCTGATCCTGTTTGGCAGGGCTACTTACAAAAAAATGATCCAGAACCTGGCCTGGGCCACCGGTTATAACGCATTCGCCATTCCCCTGGCGGCCGGTGTGCTAAGCAGCACGGGTTTTGTACTGGATCCCGCGATAGGGGCGGTGTTCATGAGTTTAAGTACGATCATTGTGGCGCTGAATGCGCAGTTGCTGAAGAGGAGGATGGGGGTGATGAGGGGGAATTAAGTATATAGAGTATGTAAAGTATATAAAGT
>CAYRHU010000017.1:0-24625 GCA_964424155.1 uncultured Chitinophaga sp. | reverse complement strand
CAAAACAAAAGAGCAGATGGGTTGTTATTCATTCGTAAGAATTACATTCACTCGTTACATGGCGATAGATTGATGGATCAACATGACCTATGTACCGGAAACAATTTTTGAGAACACTGGCAGCGTTGCCATTGGCAGGAGCGGCTATGAATCTGAAAGAACTTAACAGGATGACAAATGACCTGGGCAGTACGGAGAAAATGCCGGTGCTGTTCCTGGGTCATGGCAGCCCGATGAACGCCATCGAGGAAAACGAATTCGTTCAGGGGTTCCGCCAGGTTGCCCGGCAACTTATCAAACCAAAGGCCATCCTTTGCATCAGCGCGCACTGGGAAACCCGGGGCACGCTGGTGACGGCCATGAAGAACCCGCCCACGATCCATGATTTTGGCGGTTTCCCCCGGGAATTATATGAAGTACAGTATCCTGCTCCGGGAAGTCCCGCGCTGGCACAACAAACAAAGGAACTGGTCAAAAAAACGGAGGTGGGACTGGATGATAAATGGGGTCTTGACCACGGAGCCTGGTCCGTGATCAAACACCTGTACCCGGACGCGGATGTGCCGGTGATCCAATTGAGCCTGGATCGTAACCAGGGTGCCCGTTACCATTATGAACTGGCGAAAGAACTGAAAACGCTCCGTGAAAAAGGCGTGCTGATCATCGGGAGCGGCAATATGGTGCACAATCTCCGCCTGGTGGAATGGAAACGGCTGAACGAACTGTATGCTTATGACTGGGCCGAAGAAGCCAGTGAAAAGATGAAGCAATATATTTTGAACGACAATCATGACCTGCTGATTGATTATTCCGGGCAGGGTAAACCCTTTCAGCTGGCCATTCCCACACCTGAACATTACCTGCCCCTGCTGTATACGCTGGCACTCAGGGAAACGAATGAAACCGTATCGCTTTTCAATGACAAGCCGGTAGCCGGTTCGCTTACGATGACATCGGTTTGGATCCGCTAGGGATCCTGCTTTACCTTTGAACCGCTATCCGCCATTTCCCCATTTTTAAAACCGGAACCCCCAAATGCCCAGGAGTATATTCATCGCCAACCGGCTGAGAGAGGTACTGCTCAATGGCCGCTGGATCGCCAACACCAATTACCGGGAGCAGTTGTCGATGGTTACCCATGAGGAGGCCACTCGTAAGATAAACGGCCTGAACAGCATTGCGGCCCTGACCTATCATGTCAATTATTACCTGTCCGGTTTGATCAGGGTCCTGGACGGCGGGACGCTGGATATTCATGACCAGTATAGCTTTGATCTGCCGCATTTGAAATCCGGCGCCGACTGGGAGAACCTGGTCCGTACATTTTTCAGTAACGCGGAAGAATTCATTGCAAAAACGGAGCGGTTACCGGATGCAACATGGGATGAACCGTTTGTGGATAAAAAGTACGGTACGTACTGGCGGAACTGGGAAGGGGTGATCGAACATTGTTATTATCACCTGGGCCAGGTTTCTTTACTGCGAAAACTCATCACGCAGGAAATAAAATAAACGGGTGTTCAACCCGCGGAACCCGGGATTATCGGGCCCAATCACGGGACCGCCGGCCTTAACGGCTGATGGCGGCCTTGCCATGAACCGGAATTTCCTTAACTTTGTGGTATAATATTTTTAGACAAGCCTAAAAATATGTTTAGATAGGTAAAACAATTTTCGGCTTGATTGGCCGGGGATTTTTAAAAAATAGGTTATGTCGCCGGGAAATTTATTGCTGACCGGGTTATCCGGGATCGCTTTGCTGTGCTGGTTTTTCTGGCCGGGGAAGGGCCTGCTGGCGCTTATGGCGCGGGCGCGGGCGAACACCCTGAAAGTACAGCTCGAGGATGCGTTGAAATTTTTATTCGAATGTGAATACCGGAATGCCCCCTGCAGTCTCCATACCATTGCGGGCAACCTGCATATTGCTTCCAACCGGGCGGCCACCCTGCTCGACCGTCTCGGGGAAATGGGGCTGATCGAGCACGGGGATGACACTTTCAACCTGACGGACGCCGGGAAATCCTATGCGCTGCGGATCATTCGGGTGCACCGCATCTGGGAAAAATACCTGGCCGATGAAACCAGTATGGATTATAAGCACTGGCACGGGCAGGCCGACCAGAAGGAGCACCAGCTTTCCTGGGAGGCCGCGGAAAAAATTGCGGGCCGGATCGGGAACCCGGTTTTTGATCCGCACGGGGATCCCATTCCTACGGTAAGCGGAGATCTGCCGGTGCATAAAGGGATCACCCTCTCTTCACTCAAAGAAGGACAGGTGGGACGGATCATTCACCTGGAAGATGAACCGGGGTATATCTACGAACAACTGATGGCGCTGGGGCTTTATCCCGGGATGCTGGTCTTTGTAATGGATGTTTCAGAAGGAAAGATAAGGTTTGCCGCCGATGGGGAGGAAATGGTACTCACGCCGCTATTTGCCGCGGCCATCACGGTGGATCCGTTGCAGGAAGCGGTAACGGTAAATAAAAAACAGGAAAGCCTGTCCTCCCTGGCTATCGGGGAACAGGCGGAAATAACAGGCATTTCACCGAACTGCCGGGGACAGCAGCGCAGAAGGCTGCTTGACCTCGGTATCATACCGGGTACGATCGTAACGGCGGCGATAAAAAGTCCATCGGGCGACCCGGTCGGTTACCGGGTAATGGGGGCGGTGATCGGGATCCGGAAAAAACAGGCCGATCTCATTTATATAACAAAGAAAAACGAAGGACAGGAACATGGAGCACAATTGTGAAAACTGCCCGGTGCACCACCGGGAAAACCTGGTCCGCCTGGGTATTGCCATGGACAAGGTGGATTACGTGGTGGCGCTTGCGGGTAACCCGAATACCGGTAAGAGCACCGTATTCAACAACCTGACGGGATTGCGGCAGCATACGGGCAACTGGCCCGGCAAAACAGTGACCCGGGCGGAGGGTGGATTTTCGTATAATGATAAACGTTATAAAGTGGTGGATCTCCCGGGCACCTATTCGCTGCTCTCCACCAGCACCGATGAGGAAGTGGCCCGGAATTTCATCTTATTCGGGCGCCCCGATGTAACGGTGGTGGTGGCCGATGCCACCCGCCTGGAACGGAACCTCAACCTCGTGCTGCAGATACTGGAGATCACCGACCGGGCGGTGGTTTGCCTGAACCTGATGGATGAGGCGAAAAGACATCATATAGAAATCGATGAGCGTAATCTTTCTAAAGAACTGGGTGTGCCGGTGATTCCTGCCGCGGCCCGGCAAAAGGAAGGCATGATGGAACTGCTGGCCGCTATTGAAGAGGTGGCTTCCGGCAAATATATCAGCAGGCCGCACCGGATCCGGAGCCGGTCATCACGGCTCAACCATGCCATAGACAGCCTGGCGGAAAAACTGGGAAAACAGTTTCCCGGTCTGCCTAATCTCAACTGGGTGGCGCTGCGCCTGCTCGAAGGCGACCAGGGTTTGATGGATGCGGTGAGCACCGGAGAACTGGGAACGCTGAGCCCCGCCGCCATACCCTTTCCGTCTCAACTGAAAAACGACTGACATGGAAAAAAAACTGAATCCGCATGCGGAAGAAATATTAACGCTGGCCAACAGCCTGCGATGGGAACTGGGGATGAACCTGCATGATACGGTTACGGAGTCGATTTATGAATCGGCTTCACGCATTGCGCGGAAGACCGTTCGCGTAAAAGATGAAAAACCGAAGGGTGGATGGGATATAACACTGGACCGGGTGGTCACCAGTAAATGGCTGGGTTTCCCGATCATGTTCCTGCTGCTGGCGGTGGTTTTCTGGATCACCGTGGCAGGCGCCAATATCCCTTCCGGGTGGCTGGCATCCGTATTGATAGATAGCTTCCACCCGGTACTGAAAAACGGGGCCGACTCGCTCGGGTTTCCCTGGTGGCTAAGCGGGGTGCTGATCGACGGGGCCTACTTATCTGTTGCCTGGGTGGTGTCGGTGATGTTGCCTCCCATGGCCATCTTTTTCCCGATGTTTACGCTGCTGGAAGATTTTGGCTACCTGCCCAGGGTGGCATTCAATATGGACAATCTTTTCCGTAAAGCGGGGGCGCATGGCAAACAGGCGCTCACCATGAGCATGGGTTTCGGTTGTAATGCCGCCGGTGTGGTGGCCACCAGGGTAATCGACAGTCCCAGGGAACGACTGATCGCCATCATCACCAATAATTTCTCCCTCTGCAACGGTCGATGGCCCACCCAGATACTTATCGCCACGATCTTCATCGGTGGATTGGTTTCCTCCCGCTGGGCGGGGATCGTTTCGGCCGGGGCCGTAGTAGGCGTGGCGGTGCTGGGTATTTTCTTCAGCCTGGTGGTGTCGTGGGCGCTGAGCAGATCAGTTCTGAAAGGGGAGGCTTCCTCCTTCAGTCTTGAATTGCCCCCGTACCGTCCGCCCCGCATATGGCAAACATTATATACTTCGCTTATAGACCGGACTATTTTTATTTTATGGAGAGCGGTGGTATTCGCTTTACCTGCGGGCATCCTGATCTGGCTGGTGGCCAATGTGCATATTGGCGGTATCAGCGTTGCGGAATGGTTTATCAACTGGACGGATCCTTTTGCCATGCTATTCGGGCTGAACGGGGTGATCCTGCTGGCCTATATCATCGCCATCCCTGCCAACGAGATCGTGATCCCCACGGTGCTGATGCTGACCGTGGTCAGCGCCGGACTGACCGGGGTAGGGGCCGGCAGCGGGGTGATGTTTGAATTGGATTCAGCGGCGGATACCGAAAGAGTACTGCGGGCCGGCGGCTGGACACTGCTGACCGGGGTGAACCTGATGCTGTTTAGTTTACTGCACAACCCCTGTTCCACCACCATTTATACGATATACAAGGAAACAAAAAGCGTGAAGTGGACCCTGGTCTCCACTTTTCTCCCGATCGTAATGGGATTCACCATCTGTTTTTTCACCACGCAGCTCTGGCGGCTATTGGTAAAATAAGGATCACCTTGTTTTCTTACCTGTATTGAAACGAAAGGAACAACCCAGCGCTGCATAATTGGGGCAGTTGATGATATTGAAGCCCCCGGAGATATCGAGTTTTACGTGATCGCTAACATAATAGGCGAGTCCGCCATCGATCCCGTGCTGCGGCTGGTAGCCCTGGCGAACACCGCCATAGGCTTCAATATAGGCATACCATTTCTCTCCCAGGTTAAATCCGGGAGCGATCGTGTAGATCCACCAGGGGGAAGAAGAGAACCCATCCCATTCCGCTCCCAGGTTATACCCCAGGCCGATATTATCCGAGAGGCTGTGTTGCATGGTGAATCGGAAATTGGGCGCTGTTTTATTAAACCGGAAATACTTACTCGCCAGTTTAGGAATGGCCACATGAAAAATAAGCGAAGTCTTTGGCAACAGTCCCTTTTCTTCCCATAGGGCGACCTTGCCGCCGATCTGCACCGGTAAAAGACCCGTTTCGTAATTTTTACCGGCAGGCATAAAAGAAGTTTGATCCGAATTCAGTTCGGTGATCAGGCGAAATTCAAATTTCTTCGAAGCGCCGTATTTCCAGAGAATTGTTGGATGGACCCAGGTATTAAGTCCGCCCACGTCTTCAAAATTAAAACCTATCTCGGCCTGCACCCATTTATGTTTGACGATAAAGGGGCATTCCGTCTGGTCGGGACGGTCTGTTTCCATCCGGCCGGTTTGCTGGGCGGCCGAAAACAAATAAATACCCGTGAATAGTACCGTGAAGTAAAATTTGAACATCCGCAAAATTAAGCGCGGAAGTCCAAAGAATGACAGGTCTGAACTCCTGTTTTATACTTTATAATCCTCCCGCACCGGGCTGAAAGCGTCAATTACTTTACAGGCGCTGCGCGCGATGGCTGAATGCGGAACATTGGATCCGATAACATGGAACATGCCGGCGCTCAGCAGGCAGGGTTCACCCCCGATGATCATGTCCAGTTCTCCTTCGAGAATATAGGTGATCTGTTCCTGAACGTGATGATGGAGGGGAATCTGGCTGCCGGCATCCAGTTCCACATACCCGAAAGTCATTTTTTCTCCATGCGCGTAGTAGCCGGTGATCCCGGTCACGAGTTCTTTGGGCGGCAGTTCTTTTATCCGGTTCATAGTTTATTTTTTAACGCAACGTGATTTCATCGATGGGGTTCAGCGTGTCGGGGTTCAGCACTTTCAGGCTCACCTTTTTCCCATTTACATAGAAAAGGCAAAGCGCGTTCTCCACGCTGAAGGCTTTGGTATGGGGGCTCCAGGGCAATTGCTCCTGTGCGTAATAAGGTGCTCCCGCAGCCCCGTTATTGACCTGGTATATGGGACGTGACACTTTCAGCTTCGGGTAAGGGTAATTTTCGGGATAAATTTTCACCTCCTTTGTCAGCATTAACCGGTTATAGTTATGCTCATCACCCGTTAATACGGCCAGGACCTTACGGCTTTGGTTGATCAGGATATCAAGGTATTCATCCCTTCTTTCGATGATTCCTTTTTCCAGGGGCTTACCGGCCACATAGGCCCGTTTCCGGTTATTGCCCGAATACCACATATCATCTCCGCTGTGACCGCCATTGGGGAACACCGGCGTATGCTGTGTGAGGAAGATATGATCGATGGCCGGATCCTTTTCCAGTTTTTGGATCACCCCGCGAAGCCATTCCAGTTGCCTGTCCATGAGGTAGCCGTGCAGGCCGCCACCGGTGCTGCTGTCGCGGCTGATGGATGGAGCGTACCAGTAATCGCTGTTGAGCACGATCATGGCCACATTGTCGTATGTATAGTAATAGACATTTTCCTTGTAGGAGGGAAAATTGGTTTGCCCGGGATCCGGATCATATACGCTTCCGTCCTCGCTGTGGGGGCCGTTCTCCGGGTTTACAAAAGCTTCCCCGAAAGCCGCTTCGGCCGATTGTGATTCAAAAGGAAATTTATCTATGAATGCCATTTGCCGACCCGCTGTATCCCTGAAAATATAGCCGAGCGCTTCATGGTTTCCCTGGCCCGCATAGAACGGCATATAATGCCAGAAAGGCTCGATCGCTTTTTTCCAGTTACTGTATTGCACCAGTATCTCTTCTTTGTGTGCGAGATACCCGTTTATCATATCACCGGTAAACTGCACAAAGGCGGCCTGCTGCTGATAGGCCAGCGCCGCCAGTTTTTTCATGATATAGGCATTGGCGCCATATATATTTCTTTCCCCGCCACCGGTGGCGCTGCGGCTGTCGCTGGCATAGCCGAATACAAATGGTTTACGGCTACCTGCCGCGGGAGCCGTATGAAAATGGTATTGCTGGAGAAATGAACCGGTACGGACTTCGTAATCATATTTTTTCGAAGGTTGCAGACCGGTAATTCTGATCTCATGATGACTGACGGGTACGCTGTCCTTCCATTCCCGGTTATTTACTTTAACTACCGCCAGGCAGGGCTCCGTGGTTTCAAACCAGATCACCGCCGAATGAGCAGTTACATTACTGATAAAGGGACCCTCGCGGAGTGCCGGCGCCACCACAAAGGGACCCGTGCCGGTGGCCGCCAGTTCCCCGTCATAGATTACGCGGCCCCTTTCGTCGGCCAGCCGGTACCCGAGTGAAAACTGGCGGTTGGCGGCCCACCCAATAAAATCAAATACGGCCCTGAAATCCGTTTTGATGTTGATGCTGACCTTGCCATCCCGCAGCGGCTTTACCAGCCGGAAAACCGGGTAGGGGTGCGGCGCTTTTCCGTAGGGAATCATGCCATACGTGATGGTGCCTTTGAAAGAACCGAAATCCAGGTCGATGCCTTCTTCCGTACCCACCGGTCGGCCCGAAAGATTGTCCAGCGTGAAGGCCGCGGCCGCGGTATCGGCATAATAGCGCTTATCCCCATTTTCCAAAAACAAACGTCCTTCCGCATCATACCGGATGCCGGAATAGGAAGATGGAACAGCAGGGGGCTGGGAGAAACCTGGATAGAAGAAGAATGCCGCCGTTATAAAACAAAAAAATGCCTTCATAGTCTTCCTTGTTATTTTTCAAAATAGCAGAAACTGCCACCCACCCATTCCTTGTCTTTGTTATAACGTACACCCACCATCTTGCCCTTACTGAGCCTGGCCAGGTTATTGGTGGCCACCGGCCTGGCGGCCCCGTCTTTCCAGAAATAAAATACACGGATCTCCGCCTTGGCGGGTACGTCCGGTGTCTGGATCACATCGGCGTATTTCACTTTACGCTGCAGGATCCAGTTGGCCGGGTCTTTCACTTTATCTATATCTTCCCGCGTTACATCGATCACCACACCCTGCCCGGCAAAAGAGAAGAGGGGTTTTAGCACATAATTTTCCAGGTCGGCCGGAACCTGTTTCACTTCGTTAAGGAAATAGGTTTTGGGAACATACGGATGCCTGATCAGCGGCAGGGTGTACTTACTGATCCGGTAAAACCAGTTGGGGTGGGGGCACCACTCCACATCCAGCCCTTCAAAAAAGAGTTTTCCTTTTTCCTGCACGTCCGGCGACTGCTGCTGAAGATCATCGAAGATGATCCGGTTGTAGATCCTTTTCACTTCGGTTTTGCGGCCCTTGTCCAGGTAATACAATTTCTTTCCCTCGCGGATCAGTTCTGTAAGACAAACCATTTTGATGCCGAGGTAATCCTCCGTGCAGTAAAAATCGATCCGGGTTTTTTGCTGGCGGGGGAATATCTCGAGCAGGATCACGTTTTCGGGGGCATGCCGCCCGATGATGATCTCTTTTAAAAACAGGATATAACTTTCCCGGTCATACCCGCCCAGGTAGGAGTCGAAATTACCCGGCACCCGGTGATGACGGCGGAACACATCATCCAGCAGTACTTCATAAGCAAATAAACTGGGGAAGCCCTGCATTTCGATCAGTTGCGGTTCGTATTCACCCTGCTCGTTGATGCAGATCCCGAAATCGAAGGCGATAAAATTCGTATGTTCATTTTCACCCGGCACCCTTAATCCTTCCGGGATGGCTTTTTTCGTAAGCTCTTTAAAGCCCGGATGACAAATGATGTCGACAATATACTCGCAGGCATCGAGCATTTTTTCCTTAAAATCCCGTGGAACGAAAACGGGTGTTTCGGCTACCCGGAAATCAAGCGCCCCCGGGTGAGCCGAGTCCAGCTCCTTTAAAAATGCCCGGTAATTCTCTTCTGAAAAAGACCCGTTATAATTATGGCGTATAGCTGGTATCATGGTAAGTGGTTGAAGATAAAATTAGGGTTTTGTTCGTTTTTTACCGGCCCGTAAATGAAAAGAGGCGGTCCCGCCGGGACCGCCTCTTTTGCATGGCCTCTTTTCCGTTTATTGCTGTTTTATCACTGGCTTCTCAGCTACTTTGAGATCTTTCACAGGTTTTACGACAACGGGTGCTTTTTTCGCAATGATCCAGGCCGCCCGCCGACCGATATTATTGGAATTATACTTGATCCACATGTATCCGTCCTCACCCCAGTCGGTGCCCCAGGAGTTTTTCATCAGCCAGGCTCCTTTATTGTCGTCCCAGCCTACCAGTACGACGGCGTGGTTGGAACTGGGACTGGCATAGTTGCTGGTGAATTCATAGAAAACGCCGTTGGTGTAATTCTGGAACAGGGGAGTGACCTGCACGCTCACGGCGATGGGTCCGTATTTACACATCGCTTCCTTGATGGCGGCGACGGATGCGATCTTGCTGATATCCCCGGAGGGATCCACTACTCCCCAGTCAGTGGCGTAATAGTTGGTGGCCGGTGTGCCGCCGCCGCAGGCCTGGTTTACACCCGCATCGGGTATAGCGGCTTCTGTGGCCAGGTTCTTGTTCTGGTCCACCATCCATTCCATTATTTTATAAGCCAGCCCGCCGCCACAGTCGCCATCCACGCAGTTTTCCGCATGTTGTTCCGAAGCGTTAATAAAGGAACCGTTGATCTTTTTGTAGCTTCCTTCATAGGCGCCCACGGCGGAATAAGCCCAGCAGTTACCGCATTGCTGATCCCGTACCGGTGTAACATATCCCTGGTTGCGGGCATCATAGGTCTTGGAAGAGGCGAAACAGCCCAGGAGTTTGATTTTTGTGATCTCCATGGCGGCAGGTGAAAGTTTCCGTACCGAAATGTATTGTTTGATCCGGTTGACCTCGCTAACCGGCGCCTCTTTTTCTCCCGTGATCTTATCCATGGTTTTGTTGCTCACCCCGGTGAATCCAACATTAAACTCGAGTTTTTTCTGAACGATCAGGGCTCTCTGACTTTCCAGGGTTCTCTTGACCGCAACCGGTGCATTGGCTTCGCGCAATACGTATTTCTGCGGAAGTTTAACGGTTGGCTGCGCCTGGATTGACAGGACAACGAAGAGCCCTGCAAGCGCCATCATCCATTGTTTGCTGAAATTTTTCATGATGTATGATTTATTAAATTAGAAAATCAGGGTATTATTCAATGTACACAAGAAATATCCGTTCCTTGTCCGGGGGATCTTTTTTCTGCCAGGGCCGGCTATGGATAAAATGCAGGGTGGCGATTCCTTTTTTTATCCCGGTGAAATAAAAAACCTGTGTATCGGGGGCGTTATCTTTTCCCTGCGGATCATTATACACTTTTGTCGAATCGAGTTTCAGGAAATCGCTGTATAGCGAATCGGCAAGCGACCATCTGAAACCCGTGCCCATGGTGGTGCCCAGTTTAATAGTGAAACTTCCGGCTACTTTCACCCGTACAGTGTCCTGGGGGGAAGCGGGTTGCGTAGTACCTGTTTTGGCCGGACCGGGTTTTCCCGAATTACAGGCTCCTGCGAGGAGGAGCAGCGCGATAAGTTTCATTTCGATCTGGGTTTTATTACTAATCAGATCAGGCCAGTGAAGCCTTGTTCGGCGGAGAGGGTTATCCGGGGAACAAACGGATGTAAAAATAGGAAGTACAAGGTAGGAAAAGCATGACTATCATCAATACCCTGTTCGTGTTATTTTTCTGTGACGGTGGCCGGAATACAGGCCCGGACTGCTTAGATTTCCGCGGGCACCAGCAGCCCGATGGCCTGGTTCAGGAAATTGGGAACGATATGGGCGTAGGTCCACATGATCTTGTCCGGGTCTTCGAGGTGTTCGAGCATGCTGTTCAGTTTATCTTCTCCATGGCTCTCGATCACGGTCTTTCTTTTCTCTTCGGTCCGGAGGTACATGCTCATACCCGGCGCATCGGCTTCCGGGTGAAACTGGGTGCCGATCATATAATCGTTGAAGCGGATGCCCATCACGGCCCTTTCGTAGGGTACGTGGGGCCGGCTTTTTTCAATGCAAAGTATTTTCGCACCGATCCGGTTCAGCAGTTCATGGTTGGGTTGTATCACCTGGTGGTCGCGGCTGTCCACGGCATAGAACGGGTCTCTCAAACCATCGAAAACCGGATCTTCCTGCCCCGCCTCCAGCATATGCATGGGGAAAACACCGAATGCGGTGGATTTTCTTTTGGTTACCAGACCCGCGTTGAAATAACGGCTGGCGAGCTGGAAAGAATGACAGATGAAAAGGATATGTTTTTTCCGGGTATTCGAGGGATTCCTGTTCCAGCGTTCCATACTATCCACCCAGCGGCACCAGGCAATGTCCCAGTCCTCGAACCGGCTCCGCAGCGGGTCACCGGGTCCTCCCGTGGATATATAGAGATTATAGGAGGTGTCGGGTAATTCGTTGCGCTGTCTTACGTCAAACTCGGTGATGGAGAGATCCAGGTCGTTGTGCTCCGCCCATTCGTGCAGCAGGGTGCGGATACAGCGCATTCCCTGGTTGGGGTGGCCTTCATAGAGATCGAGGATCGCAGCGCTAACCTGCCTTTTGCCGGTCCAATTCATTCAACAAACTTAATGATTTTATAACGCAGCGACGGGCTACGTCAACTCCGGATTTACCCACAAATGTGGATTTAATGATTTTGATTAATGAATTCCGGTTGCCGGGCTCATTTTTTCTCAAATACTTTTTCTCCTCCCAGGAAAGTTTTTAAAACGGCCGTTTGCAATAATTCGGAAGCATCTGTTTTCATCAGGTCGCGGTCCAGGATGACAAAGTCGGCCCATTTGCCTTTTTCAAGACTTCCTTTTTCATTCTCCTCATAATTGGAACGCGCCGCCCAGATGGTCATCCCGCGAATTGCTTCTTCCCTCGACAGCGCGTTTTCCACCTGGTAACCTCCGTTGGGATATCCTTTTGCGTCTTTGCGGATCACGGCGGCAAAAAATGTTTTGAGCGGGGAGATGTCTTCTACCGGGAAATCGGTGCCTAAGGGTATCCACCCGTTTTGCTGCAGCAGTTGTTTGTACGCATAGGCGCCCTTCTCTCTTTCAGCGCCCAGGCGATCGCCGGCCCAGTACATATCGCTGGTGGCATGGGTGGGTTGTACCGAGGGTATGATGGAATTAGCGCCAAAGAGACCGAAATCATTTTGGTTCACCACCTGCGCGTGCTCGATCCTCCAGCGCAGGTCATTTTTTCCTTTCAGGTATTTGGCATAGATGTTCAGGATCGTCCGGTTGCCACTGTCGCCGATGGCGTGCGTGCACATTTGAAATCCCCGTTGAGAGATCCAGGCGGCCACCGAATCGAAATGCTCCGGTTGGCTCAGCAGGAATCCATAATGACCGGGCTTGTCACTGTAAGGTTCGAGCAGGCAGGCGCCCCTGGAGCCCAGCGCGCCGTCGCCGTACACCTTAAAACTCCGGACATTCAGCCGGTCAGTTTTAATCTTTCCCTTTTTTTCGAGGTAGTCGTAATTCTTTTTCTGATCACTGAGCATGACGTATAAACGCATTTTCAGGTCGCCGTTTTCATGGAATTTCGAGATTTGTTCCACCTCTGTATAATCAAGTCCGCAATCATCGATTGTTGTAAGTCCTGCGGCAAAACAGTTTTTTTCAGCCGCCTGCAGGGCCGCTCTGAATTGTTCTTCCGTGAGGGACGGGATCTTTGCCGAAACCCGGTCAATGGCGTTATCGATGAGCAGCCCGGTGAGGGTGCCTTCCATTTCTTCGATCTCGCCGCCTGTCAGCGTATCGCCCGCCTGTATGCCCGCCAGATCCAGCGCGTGCTGGTTGGCGATGGCCGCATGCCCGTCGATACGGGTGATCAGCACCGGCCGGTCAGGAAAAAGCTCATTCAGTTTTTCATTGGTGGGGAATACTTTCACATCCCAGTCGTTCTGGTCCCATCCGCGGCCGGTGATCCATCCTTCGGGATGTTCCGCTGCAAAGATTTTTACCTTTTCCACAACCTCGTCCCAGCTTTGAGTACCGGTGAGGTCAACCCGCTGCAGGCTTAGCCCGTATCCGGCGAAATGTGCATGCGCGTCGATAAAACCGGGATAAATATATTTTCCCTGTGCATCGAGGCTGTCCTTTACTTCGTATTCTTTCAACAGGTCGGACTTGTTACCGGTAGCCAGCACTTTTCCGTCGCGGATGAGCATGGCTTCGGCTACGGAAAAAGAAGAATCAACCGTATAGATCGTGGCGTTAAAGACCAGCCAATCGGCGCTTTCTTTTTTTTCATTTTTACAGGAGAACAGGATGAGCCCCAGGAGTCCTGCGACACTGTTTCGGATGATATTCATGAATTGAAATTAGTGATTTAGTATTCAAACGATCCGGTACTCAGTCTTTGAAGATTTTGATCTCGGTTTTACCGGTGTGCGTGATATAGCCCCGGTACATACCCTGGGTGCAGAAAGGCATCGCGATATTTCCGTCCCGGTCGACCGCGATCAGCCCCCCGTCGCCACCCAGGGCGGGGAGTCTTTTCATGACCATCTCATCCGCTGCTTTTTTCAGGGGCATCTTACCGAATTCCATCATATCACTGATGGTCTTGGCCATGACCAGCCGGATGAAAAACTCACCCCAGCCGGTACAGCTGATAGCCACCGTATGATTATTGGCATAGGTGCCTGCCCCGATGATGGGCACGTCGCCGACCCGGCCGAATTTTTTATTGGTCATGCCGCCGGTGCTGGTGGCGGCCGCCAGGTTTCCATAACGGTCAAGGGCAACCGCACCTACTGTGCCGTATTTATCATCCCTGTTTCCCGGCTGCCTTATCGATGATTTTTTTGCGCTGTCACCAGGATCCATTTTCATTTTTACCGAATCCGCGGCCTTTGAACGCTGGAGGCCTTTCCATCTTTCTTCCGTGTGGAAATAGGAGGGGTCCACCGTTTCCAGTCCCTGCTGCTTCGCGAATTTTTCCGCCCCGGCGCCGATCATCATCACGTGCGGGCTTTTTTCCATCACCGCCCTGGCAGCCGAAACGGGATTTTTGACCGTGGTCAGTCCGGCTACCGCACCCGCCGCCAGGGTTTTTCCATCCATGATGGCGGCATCGAGTTCATTCCTGCCCTCGTTCGTGAATACGGCTCCCTTCCCGGCATTGAACAACGGGTTATCCTCAAGTACGCGGACGGACGCTTCCACCGCATCGAGCGCAGGGCCCCCTTTTTCCAGGATCGCATATCCCTTTTGAAGCGCTTCCCGGAGCGCATCATTATAGGCTTTCTCCTTTTCGGGCGTCATCTGGCTGCGCAGTATCGTTCCGGCGCCGCCATGAATGACCAGTACGAAACGGTTATTGGGCGGCGACCCGGCCGGCTGGGCGAAAGTTTTGTTAAGACTGATCAGAAATACCAGGGCGAGGAGATTTTTCATAACGGGAATTTGCCGCAATTTACGGTTAACTCCGCTTGTACCTGATTTCGGTCACTTCATACTTATTTGTTGGTATTGAATTTGCCTAAAGGATTCGATTGCATACTTTTACACCACAATTCCCGGGGCCTGAAACGATTCAAGAAAATACTGAAATGGTTTTTCCTCATCCTGCTCTTCCTCATTGCGGCCATCTATGTTTTTATTCAAACACCCTTCGGACAGAACTGGATCGCGCGGCAGGTTACCAAACGGCTTTCCAGGGACCTTCAGACAAAAGTCAGCATCGGTCATGTTGACTTTTCATTATTGAACCGGATGCACCTGGAAGGGGTGCTGATCGAAGACCGGCAGGGGGATACCATTCTTTATGCCGGGGATATGAAAGTGAGGATCACCGACTGGTTCGTTTTTAAAAAGCAGGCCGAATTGAAATACGTAGGGCTGGATAACGCGGTCATCAAGTTTCAGCGGACAGATTCCGTATGGCGGCAACAGTTTCTCTTTGATTATTTCGGTTCATCCGGCGACAGCACGAAAAAAAAGAAAGAGGGCATCCGTTTCAACCTGAAGAAAATGGAACTGCGAAACGTGACCTTTCTCAAAAAAGACGCCTGGCAGGGACAGGACATGAGCATCCACGTTAACGCCCTGAACCTGGATGCCGATAACCTCAACCTCTCGGGGAAAGAATTCCATGTGCGCTCACTGGTCATCATTGAACCCGAAGTGAACCTGAAAAGCTATACGCGGCTCAAACCCAAACGGATCACCAATGCGGATGATCTGCGCGAAGCCGTCCGGGAGGCCGTTTCGTGGAACCCGGGTAAAATGATCGTGAAGGTGGATGACCTGAAGATCGTGAACGGAATTTTCAGTACGGACAAACAGAGCGGCCGGGATCCTTTTGCGCATTTCGACGGGCAGCATATGCTGGTGACCGGCATCAACGGGGAATGGAGCCATGCCCGTTTTGAGGAGGACACGATCACGGCCGCAATGAAACTGCGGGCCAGAGAGCGCAGCGGTTTCGAATTGAAAAGCATGGTGGCCGATATGAAAATGACCCCGCAGGGAATGGCTTTCAGCAATATGGAGATCAGGACCAACCGGAGCGTGCTGAAGAATTTTTATTCCATGTCGTATAACGACATGGATGAAATGGACGACTATATTCATAATGTGCGGATGGCGGCGGTGTTCGAGGACTCTTATGTTGACAGCGATGATATCGCCTTTTTCGCGCCCGCGCTGAAAAGCTGGAAGAAGAAGATCAATCTATCCGGCAAGATCCGGGGAACCGTGGACGACTGGGTGGGCCGCGACATGCGGGTGGAGGCGGGGAGCAGCACCCTGCTGAACGGGGACATCTCGATGACCGGTCTGCCGGACATTAACCGCACCTTCATCGATTTCAGGGCCAATGATTTCAGAACCACCTATGCCGATGCGCTGACCATCGTGCCCTCACTGGGAAAGGTAACGGCTCCGGATTTGCGAAAGATCGGGTATGTCCATTTCCAGGGTAATTTCACCGGGTTCATCCGCGACTTTGTCACTTTCGGCACCCTGCAAACGGCGCTGGGCACCCTCCGTTCGGATCTTAACATGAAACTTCCGGCGGGCCGCGAACCGGTGTATTCGGGCAATATCGCTACGGATGATTTCCGGCTGGGCGAATTTGTTGGCGACAGCAAGCTGGGAAGCGTGTCTCTATCCGTGGCCATCCGGGGAACGGGTTTCAATGAAAAGACACGCAACACAACCATCGACGGCACCATCCGCTATATTGATTTCAACAATTACCGCTACAGCAATATCTCCGTCGACGGGCGGCTGGACAAAAAAATGTTCGAGGGCGTGGCTTCGATCAAAGACGAAAATGCCGATATCCTCATGAACGGCATTGTCGATTTCAATCAAAGCACCCCCCGCTTCCAACTCCTGGCCAATGTGGTGAAGGCCGACCTGCTGAACCTGAAATTGCTGAAGGACAGTATCCGATTCAGCGGGAAGGCGGACCTGGACTTCTCCAGCATCAGCCTCGACAATTTCCTGGGCACCGCCCGGATC
This sequence comes from uncultured Chitinophaga sp., assembly GCA_964424155.1. GTDB lineage: Bacteria > Bacteroidota > Bacteroidia > Chitinophagales > Chitinophagaceae > JJ008. The sequence continues at coordinate 7,867 of CAYRHU010000017.1, read as the reverse complement.
ACGGAAGCGGAGATCCGGAAGAACGGGGAGCGAATGTCTTTTGATTCGCTGATCGTATCGGCCGGTTATACCGACAGTGTACGCACCCTCACCGCGCTTTCCAATGAATTCCGGGCGGGGATCACCGGCCGGTACCGCCTGAATGATCTTCCCTCGGCGGTCATGTTCCTGCTGAATAAATATTATCCTGCCTACGTAAAACCGCCGAAACGTTTGCCGCGCGACCAGGATTTCAGTTTTGATATCGAAACCTGGTATGTGGATGAATACCTGCAACTGATCAGTCCTTCGCTGGTTGGATTCAATAATTCCACTTTCAGGGGAAGCCTGAACACCATGAGCAATGAAATGACGCTCTCGGCCACCGTGCCGCAGTTCAGGATCAAAGGATATGATTTCGACGATATCACCCTTTCGGCAAAAGGCGATGCCGACAGTCTCGTTTTATCGGGAACGACAGGCCAGATCCGCATCAATGACAGCCTGCGCATTCCCCGTGCCCAGTTCCGGGTCAGTTCACGGAATGACAGTTCAAGGGTATCCATTTTAACGGGAGCTAACCAGGCGGTGGAGAAAGCCGACCTCCACGCGATGGTGATAACATACAATGATGGCGTAAAGATCGAGTTCGATCCCTCCAGCTTTACGATCAACAGTAAAACATGGACGATCGGGGAAAACGGGGAAATGGTGATACGCAGCAATACCCCCGCCAGCGGTTTGGTGGAACTGTCAGAGGCCGACCAGCGAATCGTGATCCGGACACAGCCTTCCAAAAACGGAGCCGGCAGCGATATCAAGGTCGAGCTTTCAAAAGTGAACCTGGCGGACTTCGCCCCCTATTTCATGCCGAGGAATCGTTTGGAAGGATTATTGTCGGGCAATATCCTGATCGAGGAACCCGCCAGCAACCTGCGGATCACGTCGGATGATATCAGTACGAAATTCCTGCGTCTCGATAACGATTCGTTGGGAGAAGTGAAGGCATCGGTCGTTTATGATGACAAGCTGAAGGAATTAAAGGTTAAGGGAAGTACGCTCAACCAGCTGAATTACCTGGGCTTTGACGGCAGCATCTATTTCGGCGACAGAGAAAAGCGGAAGAATAATCTTATCAGCCTGAAAGCGCAGCAGTTCCAGATCAAGGTGCTGGAGCGTTTCCTGGGCAACCTGTTCTCCGATATGCAGGGCTTTCTTACCGGTGATATCCGGATCAGCGGGCCCTTTGATGAACTGAGTGTAACCGGGAGCGGGCGGCTGAAGGACGCGGGACTGAAGGTGAATTTCACGCAATGTTTTTACCGGATCCGCGACACGGATATCCGGCTCACGGATACGGAGATCAACCTGGACGGGATCATTCTGACGGATACGATAACCGGCAACCCGGTGTACCTGACCGGCGGGATCGAACACAGTTCCTTCCGCAACATGTTCTATAACCTGGATATTTCCACGCGGAAGCCGCGAACCACCGACGCGAATAATAACCGGCCGGTGCAATTGCTGAATACCACGTACCGCGACAACAAGCAGTTTTACGGGAACGTGAAGGGTACGGGTTCGCTTTCATTGCTGGGTCCGCAATCCAACATGTTCATGAAGATCGACGCAGTGGCTTCGGAGCTGGACAGCAGCTATGTCACCCTTCCGCCCTCATCAAGCCGCGAATCCGGGATCGCCGATTTCCTGGTGGAAAGAAAATACGGCCGCGAAATGACTGAAGCCGATATAGCGGCCGGCAATACCAGTATCATTTACGATGTAGACCTTACCGTCAACAAAACGCCCCGGCCCATGGTTTCGGTACGCGTGATCCTGGACGAGCTCACCGGTGATGAGATCAAGGGAAAAGGGAACGGATCACTGAACATCCGGTCGGGAACCACAGAGCCGTTATCGTTGCGCGGCCGTTTTGATATTGAAGAAGGAAACTACCTGTTCACATTTCAGTCGTTCTTCAAAAAACCGTTTGAATTGAAGAAAGACGCGGAAAATTATATCGAATGGAACGGGGATCCCTATAACGCCAATATCAAATTCGACGCGGTGTACCGGGCCGAGCGGGTGAGTTTCGCGCCGCTGGCGGATTTGCTTCAGATCAACAGGAATGCGTCCAATGCAAGGGGCGATGTGTATGTTGTGGCCTCACTCCGGGAAAAACTGTTCACGCCTGCCATTAGCTTTTCCCTTGATTTTCCCAATACCAGCATCGCGGTCACCGACCCCGAACTGGCGCTGGTGGTGCAGCAGATGCAGCGGAATCCCAATGAGATCAACCGGCAGGTGACCTACCTGATCGTATTCAACAGTTTTGCCCCGAGCGAACTCACGCAAAGCACCGGTAATTTCAACGTGGCGAGCCTGGGACTGACCACCATCTCGGGTATCTTCCTGAACGTGATCAGTGAACAGATCAATAAGATATTGGGGAACCTGCTCAAGAGCGATAAGTACAATATCAGCCTGAACACCTCGATCTATAACAGGAACATCATTGACCCCAACAACAATACCCGTCTCGAACTCGGGAGCAATATCAATTTCTCCATCGGGCGTTCGTTTTTCAATAACCGGTTCATCATCTCCACCGGGCTGGGTTATGATGCGCCCCTGCAGCAAACCACGTCGCAGCAGGCCTTCTCCCAGCAATTATTACCGGATGTAACGCTGGAATGGCTCATCAACCAGGCCGGTACGATCCGGGCCTCTTTCTTTTACCGGGAGAACACGGATTACCTGACCACGGCCACTTCGGGCGGTCCCGGCAAGGCAAGGAGGATCGGCGCCAATGTATCATACCGGAAAGATTTTGACAGCCTGGGAGATATTTTCCGCCGGAAGAAGAAACTAACTCAGCCGGTGGAAACTGAACCGCCTGTTACAAATGAAAAAAAACCGGAAGGAGAGAAAGAGGAACCCCGGAAGGAGAATGAATAATCCGGTTCATCATGGAAACCGGATCATTGAAAATTGAGCATTGCTCATTGGGCATTATACTTCCCGTTAGGCATGTACACTTGGTGAAAAGTTCGCCCTGCCCGTTGTTGATTGATTTCTTTCAAAATGGAATCTGGCAATAAGGACTACTCTTTTTCCAGGATCTCGTGTCCCATTTTGTCACGCTTGGTTTCCAGGTATTTTTCATTGTGCGGATTGGGGCACACTTCGATGGGTATGTTCTCCACGATCTCCAGTCCGTAGCCAACCAGTCCCACTCTTTTTTTCGGGTTATTGGTCATGAGCCGGAGTTTGGTGATGTTCAGGTGGCGGAGGATCTGCGCGCCCAGCCCGTAATCCCGCTGATCCATCTGGAACCCGAGATGAATATTGGCTTCCACGGTATCCAGACCCTGTTCCTGCAGCCGGTAGGCTTTCAGTTTATTCAGCAGCCCGATACCGCGGCCTTCCTGGTTCATATACAGGATCGCGCCCTTACCCTCGGCCTGCACCATTTGCATGGCTTTGTGCAACTGGTCGCCGCAATCGCAGCGCAGGGATCCGAGAATATCCCCGGTGAAGCAGGAAGAATGCACCCGTACCAAAACCGGTTCTTCTTTTTCCCAGCTTCCTTTGATCAGGGCCAGGTGTTCATTGGGAGAAAGTTTTTCCCTGAAGGCCACCAGGGTGAAATCGCCATAACGGGTAGGCATATCCACTCTTACCACTTCTTCGATCAGTGAATCGGTTTTTATGCGGTACTCGATAAGGTCCTTGATGGAGATCAGTTTGAAGTCAAATTTTCTGGCTACTTCGATTAGCTGGGGCAACCGGGCCATGCTGCCGTCCTCGTTCATGATCTCCACCAGCACACCGCCATAGGGCGGGGGGAAACCGGCGAGCCGGGCCAGGTCAACCGCCGCTTCGGTGTGACCGGCCCTGCGCAATACGCCTCCTTTTTTGGCTCGTAACGGAAAAATATGTCCGGGCCGGCCCAGGTCGGCGGGCTCGGTGTCGGGATGTATCAGCGCCAGTATCGTTTGGGCCCTGTCGGATGCCGAAATACCCGTGCTGCATCCATGACCCAGCAGGTCTACAGAAACAGTAAAAGCGGTTTCATGCAAAGCGGTGTTGTTATTCACCATCAGTTCCAGTCCGAGTTCATCGCAGCGGTCTTCCGGGAGGGCCGCACAGATAAGACCGCGCCCGTGTTTGCTCATGAAATTGATGACTTCGGGGGTGACATTGGTGGCGGCCGTAACAAAGTCACCTTCATTCTCCCGGTCCTCATCATCCACCACCACCACCAGTTTACCCATCCGGATGTCATTAAGCGCACTGTCAATCGAATCGAACATACCCATCATTTTTTGCAAATTTACGAGAAAGCGGCCGGAGCCATTTTCCAGGCCTTCCGGGGCAGCAAAAAAGGATTGCCCGGTGTCATTATAAAGCCTTATTTTTCAGTCCTGATTTGTTAATATTTGCCTATTTTTATTTGGTGAATATTCCCTTTCTTTGCATCCGAAAACCAAACTATATGCTTAAGAGAATACTCTTTTTTCTTGCTATGACCCTGGCGGTCAGTCCGTTCGTATCTGCACAGATCACCACTTCAACGATTACCGGTTCTGTGAAAAGCACTACTGATGAGGCTCTTATCGGGGCAACGTTGGTGGCCACCCACGAACCTACCGGCACCAAGTATACCGCGGTGAGCCGCACCGGGGGTGTGATCAGGATCGAGAACATGCGTTCAGGCGGACCCTACACGATTGAAATATCGTTTGTGGGCTATGACAAGGAAACTTACACCGATGTTTACCTCCAGCTTGCCGAAACATTCATCCTGAATGTATCGATGAAGAAAACGGTTACAACTCTTGAGACGGTAGTGCTGACCACCAGCGGGAGAAGCCTGATCCTGAACAAGAACAGGACCGGCGCCGTTACCAATATCGGTCTTCGCCAGATTACCAATATGCCAACCATCACGCGTAACCTGAACGACTTTACAAGGGCTACGCCACAGTCCAACGGCGCTTCCATCGCGGGAGGTAATTACCGTCAGAATAACTTCACTATCGACGGCGCGGACTTCAACAATAGTTTTGGTATCGGTTCCAACCTTCCGGCCGGCGGTACGCCTATTTCGCTGGATGCGGTGGCCGAGATATCGGTTAACATTACTCCCTTTGACGTGCGCCAGTCCGGGTTTATCGGAAGCGCCATCAATGCGGTGACGCGTTCCGGTACAAACGATTTTTCCGGTTCGGTCTATAAATATTTCCGGAACGAAAAATTCCGGGGCGACAAAGTGGGCGGTGTGCAGTTCACCCGCCCGGTGGAAGACTTCAAGCAATGGGGGTTCCGTTTCGGCGGACCGATCATCAAGAACAAGCTCTTTTTCTTCATCAACTATGAAAGTGAAACACAGCCCAAGTCAATCCAGACCAATTTCGCCGCCACGGCTGCCGCTCCGTTCGGAAGTTCTCCCAACGTGGCCAGGGCAACGGCAGATTCACTGAATTTCATCAGCAATTACCTGCTAACCAATTATGGTTATGTCACCGGGCCGTTCGATAACTACACGCCGAACATTGAGAGGAAAAAATACATGGCCCGCCTTGACTGGAATATTAACAACAAGCATAACCTCGTATTGCGTTACAGCCAGGTGGAAGGTGGGGAGCCCAACCCCCTGAGCAGTTCAACCGGCGGATCGGGTTTTAACTACAGTCCGTCGGGCGCCCGTACGCAAAACACCAGTCTCTGGTTCAAGAACTCCAACTATTTCCAGGGTGCCAATTTTTATTCCTTTGCTGCGGAGCTCAACTCCAACTGGGGCAGGGTATCCAATGTGCTACGGGGTACGTATACTTACCAGAATGACTCCCGCTCTTCCGAGAGCCAGACATTCCCGCTGGTGGATATCCTGAGCAGCACAGGGGTGACCACTCCGGTTCCTTACACCACATTCGGGTATGAGCCTTTCACTTTCGGCAACCTGCGTAAAGTGAAGGTTTATTCGATCGTGGATAATTTCAGCTGGACCAAGAACAAGCACAGCTGGACCGTGGGTGCGCAATTCGAGCAGAGCGAGACCATCAACGGCTTCCAGCGTTTTGCCACCAGCTATTATGTATTCAATACCTGGAATGACTTTGCCACCGGCCAGCTTCCCAGGGATTTCGCGATCACCTATTCCCTGTCCAAGAATTTCGCACCTGCCTTTTCTTCTTTTATTTTCAGGCAGTATTCTGTGTACGGACAGGATGAGATCGCGATCAACAAGAATTTCCGGCTGACGCTTGGTTTAAGACTGGATCTGCCCACTTACCCGGGAGTGCCCCAGATCATCACCCATCCGCTGGTGCTGGCACAATCATTTGAAGGAGGGGAAAAAGTCAATACCGGAGCGCTCCCGGAAAACAGGATCATGTGGTCACCGAGAGTGGGTTTCAACTGGGATCTATATGGCGACCGTTCGCTACAGATCCGCGGTGGTACGGGTATCTTTACCGGAAAGGTTCCCTTCGTTTGGATCGTGAGCCAGTCGGGTGATAATGGAATGCTCCAGGTAACGAGGAACTTTAACGATCCGGCAGCTATAGCGGCCAATGCCGGTCCGTTCAACCCCGACCCCGCCGCTTATCGCCCCGGTTCAGTTCCCCTGGCAGGTACCATTGTACCCGCTTCGGTAACGGCGCTGGATCATGATTTCAAGAATCCGCAAACATGGAAATCCAGCCTGGCTGTTGATGCCAAACTGCCCTGGGGCATCATTGGTACCGTTGAGGCCATATTCAACAAAGACATTAACACGGTATTTTTCAGGAATCCCAACTACCGGGGCCCGCTTCCTTTGAATATACCGGGTTATGCCGACAGGAGGCCGATATATGGTTCTACAGTGCAAACCCGTTTCATTAATACCTTAACCAGCGCAGGCGTTTTTGCCTCGGGCGCCCCCAACCGTTTTGATGTGGCGGTGATCGACAACCTGGATAAATCACGGGGCTATTACGGTTCGCTGACCATCCGCCTGGAAAAGCCTTTCAGCAAAGGGTTCACCGCTTCCGCGGCTTATACCAAATCTATTGCGGCCAACCTGCACGACGGCAGCGGCGACCAGCCTCTCGGAACTTACCAGAACACCCCGCAGGTGAATACTCTCAACACACCTGAACTTTCCCATGCGCAATACGTGATGCCCGATCGCTTCATCGCCACCCTTTCTTACCGAAAAGAATACCTGAAGCACCTGGCCACCACGATCGCCTTTGTTTACCAGGGTTCGGTGGATTATAGGTTCTCTTATGTATATGCAGGTGATTTCAACAGGGATCAAATTAATGCCAACGACCTGATCTATATCCCGACCGCCACGGAGGTGCAGGCGATGCTCTTCAACAGCCAGACCGTAAACGGTATCGTATATGATCAGACCACCCAGCGCAACCTGTTTGAATCCTATATTCAACAGGATAAATACCTGCGCACACACCGGGGTCAATATGCGGAAAGAAACGGCGCGCTGGCACCCTGGAGGAACCAGTTCGACGTGAAGTTCATGCAGGATCTTTTCGTTAAGGCCGGCAAGTACCGCAATACCTTACAATTTACTGTGGATATCTTCAATGCCGGAAACCTGATCAACCGGGGATGGGGAAAGCAAAAGACGGTTAACCAGACTTCGATCCTTTCCATTGCCAATGCCAGCTCGCTTGTGCCGGGCGGAAGCACGCTGCCCATTTTCACACTGGCACAGGACAGGGGTCAGATGATCACCAGAACATTCCGTGACAGGGTGGATGTAAACTCCACATACTCGATCCAGCTGGGTCTGCGTTATATCTTTAATAACTAAGAGTCGTATCAATAAAAAGATCCCGTTCTGTATTTACAGGGCGGGATTTTTTTTGGC
>CAYRHU010000016.1:0-52730 GCA_964424155.1 uncultured Chitinophaga sp. | reverse complement strand
GAGGAAATAGTTAATTGGTTGATTGGTTAATTGGGTAATAAGTTGCGTGGATCAGTTCAGTATACGGAATCAGTTGAATTTTAATTAGCTATTGAATTGCATTATATCTGTATCATTTTATTATTAAAACAAAAATTGTTAAATGCCGGGTCATCCAATCAAATTTATTTTACACGTACTCTGAATATCGGATTTTCAGAACGACAAAGGAAACTCCGGTATAAGGACCCAATTAACCAATTAACCAATCAACCAATATACTAATTACCCAAAATGAAATTCATAACCGCAACTATTCTCACCGCCCTGCTCGCATTCATCAGCGGCCTTTTCCTCCCCTGGTGGGGGATCGCGATCGCCGCCCTGCTGGTGGCCGTACTCGTGCATCAAAAAGCGGGAAAGGCATTTCTTTCGGGTTTGCTGGGCATCTTTCTCTTATGGGCAGGGCTTGCCTGGTGGATTGATATGAAGAACAACGGGGTTTTATCCGAACGCATCGCGCTGATACTTCCGTTGAACGGTAATTCCGTTCTGCTGATCGGCATTACAGCGCTGGTGGGTGGCCTGGTGGGTGGATTGGCCGCCCTGTCCGGGAGTTTCCTTAGGGCTACCCCGAAATAATGTGAAATACCGGCTGTTGAGCAGTTTCCTGTTTTTACATAAATAATGCGTGTTATCTTACTGTTACATGAATAGGAAACGGCTTGTCATAGTATTTCTTTGCTGCCTCTGTTCATCCGTCGTGTACCCGCAGAAGATAAAGGGTACCGTAACCGGTCGTGACGGTCAGCCGCTGGCCTACGCTTCCATTTATGTAAAAGAGACAAATCAGGGCACCTACGCTAATACAGAAGGGAAATACTCGCTCAAACTGGCTCCCGGCAATTACACGCTCATTTGCCAGTATGTGGGGTATGCCCGGCAGGAGATTCCCCTGCGGCAGCATGTTTCAGACCGGGAAATCAACTTTATACTGGAAAGACAGGATAATACGCTGGCCGCCGCAACGGTTAAAACAGGTGAAGACCCGGCGTATGAGATCATCCGTAACACGATTAAAAAGCGGGCGTTTTACAGGGACGATCCGCCGGAATTTGAATGCCGGGTTTATACCAAAGGGCAATTGCGGTTGCGGGACTATCCCAAAAGGATCCTGGGACAAAAGCTGGATTTCGAAGACGGTGACAGCAGCAAACAAAAAATGATCTTCCTGTCGGAGACCATTTCGAAATATTCGGTAAGTAAGCCCGCCAAAACTAAAACAGAGGTCATTTCATCCCGGGTAAGCGGGCAAAGTGACGGGTTTGGGCTGAGCGCGCCGAATATCCTTTCTTTTTATGAGAACAATATATTCATCGGGAATAACCTGAATCCAAGAGGGTTTATTTCGCCGATCGCCGATAACGCCCTCCGGTATTACCGGTACAGGTTACTGGGTACTTTTTTTGAGGACAGCAACCTGGTCAGCCGCATACAGGTTATCCCCCGGAGAAAATATGAACCCCTTTTCAGCGGTGTTATCAGTATCGTTGAAACGGAATGGAGGATCCACTCACTCGAAATGCTGCTGCTGAAGGAATCCCAGATGGAATTGCTGGACACGCTCCGGATCGAACAATTATACAGACCGCATAACCGGAACCAGTGGTTTATCAGCAGCCAGGTCATTTACCCGGCTGTGAAATTCATGGGGATCGACGCGTACGGCAGTTTTGTGAATGTATACACGGACATCCATACCGAACCGGTCTTTACCAATAAGAGTTTTGACAATACAATCCTGCGGTACCACGACAGCGCCAATAAGCGAACGGTGGAGTACTGGGAACGCAACCGGCCCGTTCCGTTGCTGGATGATGAAGTGCGGGATTACCAAAAAAAGGACAGTCTTGAAAAAGCCCGTAAGGATCCCCGTTATATGGACTCCCTCGACAGGAAACGAAACAAGATCAGTCCCATGGGGTTACTCATAACCGGCCAGACTTATACACGGACAAAGAAACGCAGTTCCCTCACTGTTCCTTCCCTGATCGACCTGGTATCCTTTAATCCCGCGGAAGGCTGGGTGATCAATCCGGGAGTAACATGGTCCAAAAAACTGGATACTACTGTTTCGGGGAGAAAAAGGATCACCGTGTCACCAGTATTGCGTTATGGTTTTTCCAACCGGAACCTGAACCCGTATCTGACCATTGGATACAGTTTCGGACGCCGGTATGCCGGTTCGATCCGGGTATCGGGAGGAAAAAGAGTGTTTCAGTTCAATAATAACAGCCCGATCGGGGAGAAGGGCAACACCCTGAGTTGCCTGTGGGATGAGGAGAACAGGATCAAGAGTTATGAGGCAGTCTACTTGCGGGGAACTTACAAAAAAGGTATCGGCGACGGGTTTAACTGGTTTATCGCGTTCCAGTACCAGGACCGGAAACCTCTGGAAAACACCAGCACGTATACCTGGAGAAATAAAGCGGACCGGGAATACACTCCCAACTATCCGAATGAAATTTTAACGGAGAATATACAGCGTCACCAGGTCTTCTACTCGGTTATCGGGATCACCTGGCAGCCGGGTACCCGGTATGTTGAACTTCCTGACAGGAAATTCAGTGTGGGCTCAAAATTCCCGGTCTTTACGCTGATCTATACCCGCAATTACAGGGGGTTGTTCGGAAGCGACGCAGATTTCAGCAAATGGAAATTTGGGATCACGGATGATGTCAATTTTAAACTGGCCGGCACATTACGCTACCGGCTGGGCATGGGCGGATTTATTGATAACGACAAAGTTTATCTGCCTGATTACAATCATTTTAACGGAAATATCTCGACTTTTGCTACCGAATACCTGAACAGCTTCCAACTGCTCCCGATCTACCAGTTCAGTAATCTTTCAAAATTTTACGCTCACGCTCACCTGGAACACAATTTCAAGGGAATGTTCACCAATAAAATACCGCTTGTCCGGAAACTGAATTTGTACCTGGTAGCAGGGGGTAACGGGTTTTATTATGGCGGTCAAAACTACTTTGAGCTGTTCGCCGGTTTTGATAATATCCTCAAACAGTTCAGGGTCGACTTTGTACAGTCATTCCTGAATGGAAGAGCCTGGCTGCATGAATTCCGTATCGGTCTGAGCCGGACAGGGAGACAGCGGGGGGATGACTGGCCCTGAGAGCATAAACATCGTCACCTGAGCGACATATATTATTTTATTTTGGTAAAGAAAATGCAGCATTAAAATTTTACCTTTGCGGTGCTTTAAAATTTTGCCCGGCCTGCAACCGGGTTCCGGCTTGAAGCCGGGATAAAATTTAAACATCATGGCCACATTGCATAACCGCGTATCCCGCAGGGAACTGAAGGAGCGTATCCAGAACGACCCGACACCCCGTACCACCATTTCTTTTTACCAGTATTTCCCGATCGAAGATCCCGGAGCCTTCCGCAACCGGTTATACCTGGAATTGTCCGACCTGGGGGTACTGGGAAGGATCTACCTGGCTCATGAGGGTATTAATGCCCAGGTCAGCGTTCCGTCGCATAATCTTGAGATGCTGAGGAATTACCTGGATTCATTTGAACCGCTCAAAGGCTTACGTCTGAATATTGCCGTTGACGATGATGGAAAAAGCTTTTATGTGCTGGACATCAAAGTCCGGCGAAAGATCGTGGCGGATGGGATCGAGGATCCCACTTTCAGCATGGCCAATAAAGGAAAATATGTAAATGCCGCGCAGTTCAACCGGCTGACGGAAGATCCGGATACCGTGGTCATCGACATGCGCAACCACTATGAGTACGAAGTGGGCCATTTCGACCAGGCCATCGAGATCCCCAGTGATACGTTCCGGGAACAACTGCCCATGGCGGCCGGCATGATGAGCGCCGATAAGGATAAAAACATCATCATGTACTGCACCGGCGGGATCCGCTGCGAAAAGGCTTCCGCCTATATGCTGCACCGCGGGTTTAAAAACGTTTTTCACCTGGAGGGGGGCATCATCCACTATGTGAACCAGGTAAAACAACAGGGGCTTCCCAACAAATTCCGGGGTAAAAATTTTGTATTTGACCAGCGGCTGGGCGAACGGATCACCGAAGAGATCATTGCCCGCTGTCACCAGTGCGGCCGGCCCGCCGATACGCATGTGAACTGTGTGAATGATGCCTGTCACCTGCTTTTCATTCAATGCGATGAATGCCGCGAAAAAATGGAAGGGACCTGCAGCCAGGATTGTCTTGATTTCATTCATCTGCCCGCGGAGGAACAAAAGAAACGGCGGTCGGGAATCGATAAAGGCCGCAACGTCTTTAATAAGTCAAAAGCCCGGCTGAATAAGATAAGGGGCTAATCCGCCTTTATCCATTTCAGGCAAACCGGCTTGCCCACGGAAATCCGGTTGCCGGTGTCCTGCAACATACCCGTCTGTGTATCCCGGCCGAATACCACGATCTCATCGCTGTTCTGGTTGGCACATAGCAGGAACCGCCCGGTGGGATCCAGGCTGAAATTGCGGGGTGTCTTTCCCAATACGGGCTGTTCACCGGCCAACTGCAGTTTGCCATTCCGCATAACCCGGAAGATCGCGATGTTGTTGAAATTTCCCCGGTTCGAAGCATACAGGAATTTTCCATCCGGCGAAACATGAATATCCGCACTGCCCGGCGATTCGTCAGTTGGTAGGGAAACCGTGCTGACCCGCTGTACCTGCTTCAATCTCTTATTACGGTATTTGTAAACGGCCACTGTGCCCGTGAGTTCTTCAATTACATAAACTACTCTCTCCCGGGGGTGAAATGTAAGCAGCCTCGGACCCGAACCGGGCGTGGCAGGGGCAAATGCCTGCTCCGATGGCGACAGTTTGCCGGCCACTGTATCCAGATCGTATAGCATTATCCGGTCGGTACCCAGGTCGGTGACCAGCAATTGGCGGTTATCGGGAGACACCCGGGCACCATGAACATGCGGTCCTTTTTGCCGCTGGGGATTAGGGCCTGCACCGCTGTGCCGGACGGTGAAGGGGGAGCCCAGGCTTCCTTCCCTGTTCACGTGATACACCGATAAAGTGCCGCTGCTGTAATTGGAAACAAAGACCCATCTGCCGGTATGGTCTGTTTCCACATGACAGGGATGATCACCACCGGAAAGTTCCCGGTTTATAAACGAAAGGGATCCGTTGTATTTGTTAAACCGGTATGCGACCACCTCGCCTCCTTTTCCACCGGACGGAGCGTTTTCCGCGACCGCATATACATAACGTTCGTCGGGGGAAACGGCGAGGAACGACGGATTGGAAGTAGCAATCCGGCTGACCGGGGCCGCTGTACCGGTTTGGCAACTGAACCGGAAGACATAAATGCCATCGCTCTTTGGTGAATCATAGGTGCCGACGAGCAGGTTATAATCCTGCGAAGCGCAGCAACAGGAGAAAAGTGATAGAAACGTTAACGTGAAAATCTTCATTCCATCGGGTTGAAAAGTGAATATCCCCCTTTAAAGTGAATTTAACAAAAGCAGTGAGCGTTCTGGCACAGTCTTATCATTACTACCGGCAGCGAACAATTTTTTTAAACAATTAAACCATTTAGTCATGAAAAGAATATTTACACTTTCTGCGCTGGTACTGTCCGTAACGCTGTTGCTGAGCAGCTGCGTCAAAAACGATACGTATTACGGGTTTGATGAAGGCTACTGGCTGGCCAAGGAAAGGGGAGAGGTGGTGTACAGCGATCCCTACTGCAGTTATTATGTGGTGGAAACCTATTACGGTTACAACATCATCCAGGCCTCCGGTGGTTATAAACCCTATGAGGGGGCCATGGTGTACGGCAACTTCAGCGCCCGCGGCACCCGGGATATGTACAACTACTCCACCGGGTTTGTTTTCACCGGCACGGTAACCGATTACTGGTTAACATACACCGAAGCCCAGGACGCGCTGGATTACTACTGCCCGATCTACGGGAAAGGGGTTACCCGCGAGTTCAAGAAATCAAGTATTAAGCAGCAGGCGAAATAAGATGGCATAAGTTCAGCGCCTTACTTATTGATCACTGTCCCAACGGGGCAGTGATTTTTTTATAGTCCTGCCGCATAATTGCCTAATGTGATCAGCGGTTTTCCCAGTTCGGTCCAGGCCGGAAGACTTTCAAATTTTTCCGGGTACCTGTTCAGGGCCTCGCAAATATGCCAGGTGTAATTGAAGGCAGGAGAAAAGTGACCCATGAATTTCACCAATCCCATCGGGACCCTTAATTTTCCCAGCCTGGCTTTGCGGTAATTTTTTATAAAAATTTCCGTGGCTTCTTTAAAAGTATACGGTTCGGGTCCCTGGATACTGTACTCCCTGTTATTATCAGTCTCTAACCCGAATGAGCGGGCCACCTGTCTGCCATAATCTTCCGCCGCTATAAACCACATGGGGGCGACCGATTGTCCCAGCAGGCCTACTCTTTTCCCTTTTAACATCTGGTAAGGGAAAGTTTCCATAAATGTAGAGGGGTAAAAAATAGTGTAGGGCAACCCCGATTCCTTTATTTGTTGAACGGCTCTCTGTTTCACGCGGAATGCCCACCAGTGAAACCCGTTCATACCTTCATACCGGTGTACCAGCGAGGAAAGGTAGGCGATCCTTTTTATCCCGGATTCCCGTGCGGCCGAAATGATATTGTCAATACCCTCCCGTTCGGGCTGTGGATCTTTCTCCCGTGTTGCAGGTAATACGGAGAGATTGCAATAAACGGCATCCACGCCCTTCATTGCGTTCACGAGATCTCCGCGATTCATCACATCAGCCTGTATGACGGGCCGACCCGGATACAGGGAGCGCAGTTTGCCCGGATCCCGGCCCGTCAAAGTGAGATCGAAGCCGGCACTGATCAGTTCCCGGGCCACGGGTTTTCCAAGCATGCCCGATGCGCCGATAAAAAGTATTTTCATGACGGTAATTGTTCAAGCGAGCGGATCACACGTTCACGGGTTTCCTCATCAGTGAGTTGTACGGGTGTGAATTTCTCACCGATCACCTTTTCATATAACTCAATGTAGCGGCTCGAAATGGTATCCACCCATTCATCGCTCATTTCCGGTACAGCCTGTCCTTCTTTACCCATAAACCCGTTCGCGATCAGCCATTCCCGCACGAATTCCTTGCTCAGTTGTTTTTGCCTCTCGCCCTGCTGCTGCCGTTCCCAGAACCCTTCCGCATAGAAATAACGGGAACTGTCGGGGGTATGGATCTCATCCATCAGCATGATGCGGTCATCCAGTTTTCCGAATTCATACTTGGTATCAGCCAGGATCAATCCTCGTCCGGCCGCGATATTTTTCCCCCTGTCGAATAACTGTAAGGCATAATCGCACAACTGCTCCCACTCCTCAGCCGACGCAAGCCCCTTTTCTATGATCTCCCCGGGAGTAATGTCTTCATCATGTCCCTCGGCTGCCTTGGTGCTGGGCGTAATGATGGGGGCGGGGAAATAGTCGTTTTCCTTCATGTCATCCGGCATGGGGGCGCCGCAAAGTTCCCTTTTCCCGGAAGCATAGGTTCTCCAGGCATGCCCGGTCAGGTTGCCCCTGACTACCATTTCAATCCGGAAGGGATTACATTTTCTGCCCACCGAAACATTGGGCGCGGGCACATCCACCAGCCAGTTGGGACATATATCGGCCGTCGCTTTGAGCATAAAGGCAGCGATCTGGTTCAGCACCTGGCCCTTAAAGGGAATGGGCCGGGGCAGGATCACATCAAAGGCTGAAATACGGTCGCTCGCCATCATGACCAGCCATTTGCCCGAAATCGTATACACGTCGCGCACCTTACCCCGGTAAAAACCGGTCTGATGGGGAAAGGAGAATCTTGCCATTTTCCGAAAGTAGGAAGGGGGGTAAAACCGGCCAATTTGAAGGAGCCCCAGATTTCAACATTTTATCCCGTTCCGGACCCAGGTTCAGACCGGGAAAATGTTGTCCACAATGGGTGCTTTCCCCTTAAAAATTAAATTTTTATAAAAAAATTACAATGCTTATTTTTCCACCAAATTCCAAAACTAAAACTCCCTATTATGAGAAAAAGCTTTAGCTTTTTAGCGGCCTGGTTGATGGCTTGCCTCTTTTCAGTTCCTGCTTTCGCACAAACCATTACAATTACCGGTACAGTTAAGAACAGCACGTCGAAGGAAAATGTGCCGGCTGTATCCGTATATGTGAAAGGTACTAGCCATGGAACCTTTACGAATTCCGACGGCGAATTCAGCCTGAAAGTGGATAAACTCCCGGTTGTTTTAGAGTTTTCCTCGATTGGATTTGAAACTAAGGAAGTTACTGTGACGGACGCTTCCAAGCCCATTTCCGTGGATTTTGTCGTTAGTGCGGCATTGGGCCAGGAAGTTGTGGTAGCGGCCAGCCGTTTACCCCAGGGTATAATGGAAACTCCGGTTACCGTTGAGAGAATGAACAATGCAGTGATCAAGAATGTGGCTGCCCCTTCTGTTTATGAGGCTATCACCAATCTTAAGGGAGTGGATGTGCATACCGCCAGTCTGACCTTCAGAACCGTTACCACACGGGGCTTTGTGAGCAGCGGAAATACCCGCCTTAACCAGTTGGTCGACGGAATGGATAACCAGGCCCCGGGATTGAATTTCGCCGTGAGCAGCATTGTAGGTCTTACCGATCTGGACGTGGATAATATCGAGGTTCTTTCCGGAGCATCTTCCGCATTGTATGGTTCCGGTGGTATGAATGGAACAGTTCTGATAACCAGCAAGGATCCGTTTAAGTATAAGGGTTTTAGCTACAATGTGAAGCAGGGTATCATGCATGTTGATCGCAAGCAACGCAGCGCGGCGCCATATAACAATATCGCCATGCGCTGGGCAAACGTGTATAAAAACAGACTGGCATTCAGACTATCCGCTGAGCTTATCAGGGGATCGGACTGGGAAGCGGAAGATTACCGGAATAAGCAACAGATCGGAATCCTCAGCAAAGTAGTGGGTGGTAACCGCAATAATGACCCCAATTATAACGGGGTGAACGTCTATGGTGATGAAACCAGTGTAAACCTGAATCAGCTTGCCCAGGTCCTGGCACTCAGCATCAATTCTTCCGCAGCTCCCCTGCAATTGCAGAATACAGCCAATACTTATTTCCAGGCGATCGGAAACCCGGTTTATCCAAGCACACTCCAGATGCAGGGTTTCTACAACCTTTATACCCCATTTGGTGCCCAGGCTGTACAGGCCGCACAGCTATATGCACCCCTGTACCTGGGGATCACCCGTAATTATTTCGGTGCGCAAACAAATGTTACCCGTACCGGATATAATGAAGACCAGCTCGTCGACTACAATACCCTGAATGCAAAAGTCAATGCGGGTGTTTACTATAAATTCACGGATAAACTGGTAGCTTCCTTTAATACTTATTTTGGTACAGGTACCACGGTGTACACAGGGGCCAATCGCTATTCGCTCCGAAATTTCAAAATGGCCCAGCATAAATTCGAAATAAAATCGAAGAACTGGATGTACCGGGCTTATACCATCCAGGAAAATGCCGGCGAATCATATATAGGCGATGCCCTGGGTTCATTTATGAACGAAGCCTGGAAACCGAGCGTGAATACAGCGGCCGGTTTAACGGGGATTGCCGGATCCTGGTTTCCTCAATACCTGCTGGCTTTCTCCGAAGGTCGCCGCAGTTCGAGCGGGGCCGCCAGCGACGCGCAACTGCATCTGGCTGCCCGGGGGATGGCGGATGTGGGACGTTACCTTCCCGGAACCAAGCAATTCAATGATGCGGCAAATGTAATCCGGAATACACCCGTTAACCGTCCCGGTGGCGCCAAATTCCTCGACAAGTCAGATCTCTATGCAATGGAAACCCAGGTGAACATTTCTGAATTATTCCGATTCTCGAGTGTAGTGGAAGTGCTGGCCGGAGCCAACTGGAAACAATGGCTGCTGAATTCAAAAGGCACCATTTTTTCCGATACACTTACCAACATTGCCATCAATGAATATGGCGGGTTTATCCAGTTGCGTAAAAAACTGCTGAATGATGTACTGACTCTTACTGCATCCGGCCGTTATGACAAGCAATCCAATTTTGAAGGAAGGTTTACTCCCCGCCTGACTGCCGTAATTAAGGTGGCCAATAATAACAACCTCCGTCTTTCTTACCAAACTGCCTACCGGTTCCCCAGCAACCAGAACCAGTATATCAGTCTTCGGCTTGGCGGCGGAAGCAGTTTCCTGATCGGTTGCCTGCCCGAGTTCCAGACATATTATGGACTGAACGGAGCCCGGCCCGGTTATACGGCTTCCAGTGTGCTGAGTTACCGCGCCGGTTCACCGGGCGACTCTTCCAGGCTGGTCGCGGCATCCTACAAGCCGGTAACCCCAGAAAAAGTTTATTCGTATGAAGTAGGATACAAGGGCATTATCGGGAAAAAACTGCTGGTGGATGCATACTATTATATCAGCCGTTACAAATCTTTCATCGTGAATGAAGCCGTTGTTCAGTCCACGACTAACCGGAAACTGGAGGTTTATTCCCCCTTCAGCAGCGTAAACCTGTCCTATGTCCAGAATTCAACTGATGACGTGAATTCAAGCGGATGGGGTATCGGTCTGGATTATCAGATATTCAAAGGATTTTCATTATATGGAAACGTATTTTCCGACGTACTGGATGATGATCTCCCGGCTGACCAGGTTACCTTTTTCAATGCGCCTAAATATCGGTACAATATCGGTCTCCGTAATGATAACATGTACAAGGGGCTTGGCTTCAACGTCGTATTCAAATGGCAGGACAACAATTATTACGAAGGAACCTTTGTATCGGGCACCCTGCCTTATTTCGGATGGTGGGATGCGCAGGTTTCATACCGCCCGCTGGGTACCAAGAGCGTATTCCGCGCCGGCGGCACCAACCTGGGCAACTTCTACGCCCGTACCGGATTTGGCAGCCCGGCCGTTGGCGGTCTCTATTATATCAGCTATGGATACAACATTTTCTAAGATACAAATGGGTATAAGTACAGAGCCCCGGAATTTTCCGGGGCTTTTTCTTAAAAATCGGATACTGAAATCCATTGCGCATTTCATTCGTTAATCCCGCAATCGCATTCACCTTTGTTCCTGCCTTCACATTCGTTCCGGCAGGCAAGCCGGCTGACAAAACGGTGGACTTGCCCTCCTACGCTTTGGCTACGGAGGACATGCTTGAGCCTTGTTCCTTGTACCTTGTGCCTTGTACCTTAACTGAGAACTTTGGTGGCCTGCCCGATCCGGTACCCGTTGTGGTAAAGCTGGAGGATATAGGTTCCTGCCTGGTATTCATCGGCATTGATTGAAAAGGTGAGTCTTTTTGTTTCACCCTTCTGGTACTCAAAGCGGATCTTACGCGTATACCTTTTTTTCCCTTCGTTTTTCGTATCAATGGTACTGGCCGATTCCCAGACATCGTTGGTCAGCAGGTTGCCGTCGGGCTGTGTGATCACCACATACACATCGGTGTTTTCATAATCAGTGAGGTTGTTTTGCACGGCAAAGGAGATGACCAGTTTGGTGGTTTTTTTGACCGAGGAGGTTTCCTGTTCCCTGTTATTCTTTACCGTTACGGGAGCAAGTTTTACTTCGGTGGCATAAAATGCCGTGGCCTGGCTGACCTTTTCCGCAAGTATTTTGTTTTCCTGGTCCAGTTGCTGGTTCGCCGATTCCAGGTTTTTCACCTGCCCATTCACCTTGTCGAGCATCGAGGTGATCTGCTGTTTTTCCTCTTCAATGCTGCTGTTACGGGTTTGGAGTTCGCTCACCAGCATCTGCAGTTCGATGGTCTTTTTACGGGCCAGGTCAACATCCGCCTTTTTTATATCGTTCCTTTTGAGAATGGATGCGATCTCAGAACGCAGGCGATAGATCTCCGACAGTTTATCCTTCAATTCGGATTGCAGCAAACCCGCGGTGTTTTGGGTGGAATCAAGTTTTGTACCCAGGTCGCTGATGGTCAGCGAATAGATCCGCTGCAGGGAATCCTGCACGCCCTGCGCCACGGCCATGGAGTCCTTGATATAGATTTCCTTCCGTTGTCTGCTGTACCGGGTTTTGTCGAAAAGATGATATACCCAGGTGGCCACCAGGCCCACGGAAAGCATGACCAGCAGGGATGAACGGATATCTTTCACCGGCTCAATCTAACTAATGAATGCCTGAATGGGGTAAAAAAGAGTTCACAATGTGGAAAACCAACCCGGCTCAGTCACCCACCGCATCATCCACATAGGCAGTGACCCATCCGTATTGCCCGTTTTTTACCAGGTAAAAGCTTTTCGTATCGTATGTGCTTTCAAACTGACGCATGATCTTTAATAAAAGACCTGTGCCTGCCAGTAGAGCCCTCTGGTCAAATACCTTATGTACCGTGGTGGCTTCTTTCAGTACCGATTCCTTATCCTCTTTCCTGCTGATGCTGCCGGCCAGGTTATTCGGCGCATAGGCCCTGAAATCGGTGTAGAGCTTTTCGCTAAATTTTCTTACTTCATCAAAACTCACTGATACAACAGGATTATCAATCAATTCGGGATGCGTTAAAGTGGCGACGGCCCAGGCGATCCCGCCGCTAACCGCGATATTATCGCTGAGCGGATAAGCGCCGCTGGCATTTACGGCATAGACGATCTCCCCGTTTTCCGCACCGGCCAGTACCCGTTGCAATTGTTTGTAAAAGTTGGGCAACCCCTTGTCATCACCGCTACGGGTTTCCGTCGCATTGGCCGTACTCTTGGTGCCCCAGTTAATCTGGAACAACCGGAATTCCTCCGTATTTCCGTTGGGGAAAAAACCACCCTTGGTATTACCGCTGCCAATATCGATCAGGAATGTATTGTACCTCCTCGTTTCGGGAACAATACCCAGGTGCGACAACTTTGCCTCTTTGGCCACATCGACCAATTCAACCGGTCGTTCCGGTTCACCCGTCTTTTGCCTGAATGCGTTAATCAGCCGCTCCACCCACCCGGTTTTCTGTTCCTTTTCTGCCTGCCCCTTAACACCGCTGCTGATCACGGTGAAAATCCTTTTGGCAGGTATCCTGTATTCTTTAAGGGCCAGGTTATACAATCCCAGGAACCCGGTCAGCGTAGCTTCAAAGGATTGTTCTGTAAAGGAAATGAAATCCGTGTTAACCGACGTGTCTTTCAAAATATGTATGGCTCCGCTGGTTTTTGCATTTTTACCCATTTCTATCACGCTCATCTTGATCCCTTTTGATCCTACTTCAATACCTGTATAGATATTTGAATTACTGAAACGGGTCTTCAGTGTTTTTTGGGCAAACGGGTGCAGCGAAATGAAAACAAAAGACAGCAGGGCCAGGGATCGTACCGGGCGGATACCATTCATAGGTCAGTAGTTGTATGGCAAAGCTACTGGAATACTCTCCTGCAGGAGGGAATATGCGGGCCTTCCGGCATCATTGTGAATAAGATGTGTTTAAGTGAAATGCGGAGAAAAAGAAAAGCCGTCGCTCCGGCGTGCAGCGGGAGTTGACGGCTTTTCAGCAGGAGTTAACTGCTTTTAACCGAATAAACCACCTTTTTTAAGACTTCTGATTCCTTCGCCGATCTTGAAGCCGTTGTGATAAATTTCAATTTTATAATCCCCTGTGGTGAAATCACCGTTGCGAAGAGGGTATTGGATGTTTTTACGCTGTCCCTGTGTATAATCAACCGGGATCTTGGTTGTAAAGGTCTTGTCACCATCCATCCGGGTGTTCAGGGTACCTGAGCCCATGGATGCATCGGAGATCACTTTGCCATCGGGACCTGTTACGATCAGGTACATATCGGCGGGACCTGACTTAGCGATCCTGTTCTCAATATCAAACGAGATGACCAGTTTGTCGACACGCTTGGCGGTAGTTGTGTTCTTTTCCTTGCCGCTTTTCTTTTCATTGACGGGTGTAACCTGGATATTGGATGCCGCAAAGGTGGAACCTACATCAACGGTCTTGGACAATTCGTCTTTCTCGGCTGCCGTGGTGGCCAGGTTTTGTTCCAGCACGGTCTTTTCTTCCTTCAACGATGTGTTGGCAGCGGTGAGTTCCTGGTTTTCACCCGTGAGGCGGGCCACTTCCGCTTCCAGACCACTGATCTTATCATTCAGTTCAGTAACCATTTTACGGGCTTTCGCCAACTGGCCTTCCGTGGCTTTTTTGTCATTCAGGATCTTGCGGATCTCCGCTTTTTTGGCATCGATCTCTTTTTGCCGGTCGGCCAGTTGCCCCTGGAGGTTATTGTTGGATCCTGTCACCGAATCGAGCCGGGCCAGGGCCATATCAAACTCAAGCTGGACAGCGGTTTTGGCGGAATCCAATGTGGTTATCTGTGTTTGCTGCTGGGATATTTTCTCGCCTGATTTGTTTTTGTCATAAAGTAAATAACCCCATGTGCCCAGGAGACCGGCCGCCAGGATGCCAATAAGGATGTTTTTGTTATTCCTGCCTTTTTGCGGCTCCGGCTGGGGGGGAGTAGTGGCCGAAGGATAATTGGTATTAGTCATAACGTTGAATTTTACGATTTGATGAATTGTTTATTGAAGAGGGCGGGCGCAAGGTAAGTCACCCCAGCTTCCCGATCCTTTTATATCCTGTTAAATAATTACCGGTTGTTTCTCCGGGTCACAAAATTTCTAAAACCGTGCCAGAAAATGCCCGGGGATTTATACACGGTTAATTTCTTTAAGGGGTAACCTGCCTGAAAGCCTGTATCTTAGCGGCTTATGGCGGTGGAAAAGATCATCTCCGATTGGAAAAAGAAAACCTTTAAACCGGTTTACTGGCTGGAAGGCGAGGAGGAGTATTTCATCGATAAAGCCGTAGACTACGCCGAACATCATATATTAAGCGAGGAAGAAGCAGCATTTAACCTGTCCGTTTTTTATGGAAAGGATGCAAACTGGGCCGAAGTGATCAATGCCTGCCGGCGTTACCCGATGTTTGCGGAGCGACAGGTGGTTCTCCTGAAAGAAGCCCAGCATATGCGTGATGTGGAAAAACTGGAATCCTATGTCGAAAACCCGTTGGCTTCCACGGTATTTGTAATTTCCTACAAGGAAAAGAAACTGGATGCGCGGAAACGGTTCGCCAAACTGGTTAAAGAGAAGGGAGTGCTGATCAGCACCAAAAAACTATATGACCGCGAATTGCCCGAATGGACACAGAACCTGGTTCAGGCAAAGGGATTAACCATCACGCCGCGGGCCCTGGAACTGGTTGTGGACCATATCGGCAATGATCTGACCCGGATCGGGAACGAGATCGAAAAACTTTCGCTGAACCTGGGTAAAAGGAAATCCATTACGGAAGATGATATTGAAGAATATATCGGTGTGAGCAAGGACTACAACGTATTTGAACTCCAGACCGCCCTGGCAGCCAGGAATCTCACGAAGAGCATGCAGATCATCCAGTATTTTGAATCCAATCCCAAGGCCGCCCCGATTCAGGCCGTTCTGCCCTCGCTCTATAATTTCTTCAGCAAGGTATTTATGGTCTTCGGCGTTCATACACAGGATGAAAAAACGATCGCCACCACTATCGGGGTGAATCCCTATTTCATTAAGGATTACCTGAAGGCCGCCAAACTGTACAGCTACCCGGGCGTGGAGCGGGCCTTATTGCTGCTGCACCAGTACAACCTCAAAAGCGTGGGTGTGGGCAGCGTCAATACCGGGGATGCTTCCCTGATGAAGGAAATGGTCGTAAAGATTGTGGCCTGATAAGGGTATTATACCGTCAATGGCTTAATTACACTTACTTTGTGCAACTTTTAATCAACCTGTTTCATCCAAATTACTCAATATTAACTACATGAAAAGAACCGTTTTTTTCATCTTATCCGCCACCCTTATCCTGACCGGCTGCCTGGAAACAACCCAGGAAATAACCCTGAACGAAGACGGCAGCGGCACCGTAAGTACCACCAGTGATATGAGCTCCATTCTCGGAATGGCCAGGCAAATGGGCGGTGGCTCGGAACTGGAGAAAGCCGGCGACCAGAAGCTGGACACCGTAATCGCACTCGGAGCACAGGCAGACAGTATCCCCGATCTCACTGTGGAAGAAAAAGAAATGTTGAAGAAAGGAACGATGAACATGAAAATGGACCTCCAGGCCGATCAGTTCCTCACCCGGCTTAATTTTCCATTTAATGATCCCTCCGAAATCGCCACATACGGAAAACTGACCAATAAACTGCTTGGAAATGTCATGCAGGAGCAGATGAAGTCCTCGCCGATGGGAACCGGATCGGGGGAAGATGTTCCACCCGTCAGCTCCTTTGATGATTATTACAAACTGAGCTTTTCCAAAGGGAAACTGGAGAAATCGCTGGACAAGGAAAAATATAAAGGGGCTTCGGCTGATGGCTACCTGGCCGGATTGAAACAGGCTACCGGGATGGGGATACCCGTTGGCTATACCTGGATCGTCACCCTGCCGCGCCCGGCGGAAAAAGTGGAAGGAAAGAATGCAACATTGTCAGAGGACAAGATGAAGGTAACCATCAAGGCATCGATCGAGGAATTCTTTGAAGATCCGGAGAAGCTGGAGTTCAAGATCAAGTATTAATTGAAAGGCAAGGAAAACTATCAGGGCATACAATAAAGCAACCACAAACTGTAAACGACCTATTGCCCATTGCCTATTGCCTAAAGCACTTTCAGGCTATCCACTTTATCCTGGTCGATCTGTTTGACCAGGTCCTCCAGGTTATCGAATTTAACCTCTTCCCGCAGGTATTTATGAAGCGTAACCGTTAGCGTTTGCCCGTAGATCTCCTGGTCAAAATCGAAGATATTCACTTCGGCGACGCGTTTTTTGCCGTCTACGGTGGGACGGAAACCGATGCTCATCATGCCTTTCATTTTTTGATCACTCCCTTCCAGCTGCACATACACTGCATAGATGCCGTTACCGGGAATCAGTTTTTCCTCGTTATGCGTTTTGAGGTTGGCGGTGGGATAACCCAGTTTCCGGCCGAGTTTATCCCCATGCACAACTTCACCTGAAAAGAAATAGTCATACCCGAGCAGGATGTTCGCGGTCGCGATTTGGCTGTGCAGAATGGCCTCCCGGATATTGGTAGAACTGATCGAAATATTTTCGAGGACATGCTTGGGTATTTCTTTCAGCGCATAATTGTATTTCGGGGCGCACTTTTCCAATAAACGGTAATCACCCAGCCGGTCACGGCCGAAACGGTGATCATAACCGATAATGATGGTATGCGGGTGAAAGCGCCCGATCAGGAAATCGGCCAGGTAGGTTTCTGCCGGCTGGTTGGCAAATGCATGGGTGAAGGGCACCACCACCAGGTGATCGATCCCCAGTTGGCGGAGAAGCCCGGTTTTTTCTTCCAGCGTATTGATCAGCCGGATTCCCAGTATCGCGGATGAAACCACTTTCCGGGGATGGGGGTGAAACGTGATGATAACGGTTTCACCTCCCACCGCCGCTGCTTCCGCTTTTAACCGGCTGATAACCTGCCGGTGTCCCATATGCACCCCGTCGAACGTGCCGATGGTGATGACCGCCTTGTTGAAAACGGGGAGTTTGTCAATGTCATAATGTACCTGCACGCGGCAAAATAAATGCGCATTATTCAATTAGCAATGTGCCCTGATCAGTTATTTTTGCATCGATCAAATTATTCCTCATCCCGTAATCCTTCTCACAAACACCGCATGAGTCTTTACAGCAAAAGAGGAGTGTCTGCGCAAAAGGAAGAAGTGCATGCCGCCACCAGGCATCTCGGTCCGGGTCTGTATCCCCGTGCTTTCTGCAAGATCTATCCTGATGTATTATGCGGGGACGGGGATTGGGTGAACGTAATGCATGCCGACGGGGCGGGCACCAAAAGCATCCTGGCCTACCTGTACTGGAAAGAAACCGGCGATGTTTCGGTCTGGAAAGGCATCGCGCAGGACGCGATCGTGATGAACCTGGATGACCTTCTCTGCGTGGGCATTCATGACAATCTTCTTTTCTCCTCCACGATTGACCGGAATAAACTGCTTATTCCGGGTGAGGTATTGCAGGCCGTGATCGACGGAAGCAATGAATTTTTCGAAACGATGAAACGTTTCGGGGTGCACATCGCGTATATGGGGGGAGAAACGGCTGATGTGGGTGATGTGGTGCGCACGATCGCCGTGAACGGCACCCTCACCGCGAGGTGGCCGAAATCCAAACTGGTTACGAATGAAAAGATCCGGCCCGGGGATGTGATCGTCGGGTTGTCGGGCTTTGGACAATCCCGATACGAAACGGATTATAATAGCGGGATAGCCAGCAACGGCCTTACTTCCGCCCGGCACGACCTGCTTCAAAAAACCTATGCTGCGAGATTCCCGGAGAGTTTTGATAATGCATTGGATGAAACCGTTGTGTATATCGGCCCTTATAAACTAAACGATGAGGTCAGGGACGGTGACAAAATCCACCAGGCGGGAAAATTATTGCTGAGTCCCACCCGCACCTTTGCACCGGTTTTAAAAATCATCCTCGAAAACCATTTTGATGCAGTTCACGGACTGATCCATTGCAGCGGGGGCGGTCAGACCAAGTGCCTTAAATACCTGCCAGAAAATGTACGGGTGATCAAGGATAATTTATTTGAACCACCGGTCATCTTTCAGCTTATCCGGCAGGCAAGCGGTGCCGATGACAGGGAAATGTACCAGGTATTCAATATGGGTACAAGAATGGAGATCTATACGGATGAATCGAATGCCGGATCCCTCATTACAGTGGCAAAGGAGTTCGGAGTGGAGGCCCGGGTGATCGGCAGGGTGGAAGAATCGAAAACAAAACAATTAGTTATAAAATGCGGCACGGGTGAATTAGTTTACTGATTCATCGGCGGGTTTGTAGTATTTTCGGGTGCGGGAGCGATCCCGTGAATAAATCAGAAAGGATGGCGGAACCAATCATTGAGCTCAGGAATGTAAATATCTACCAGGGTAATAACCTGGTGCTCCAGAATGTGAACCTCACGGTAAACAAAGGAGAGTTCGTATACCTGGTGGGAAAAACAGGTACGGGCAAATCCAGTTTGCTGAAAACGATCTACGGTGAACTGGAACTCCGGGAAGGAGAGGGCACCGTCGCGGGTTTTTCCCTACGTGGACTGGACTGGAAGAAAGTACCCTTTCTTCGCAGGAACCTGGGCGTGGTTTTCCAGGATTTCCAGCTGCTCACCGACCGGAACGTGAATGATAACCTGAAATTTGTACTCCGGGCCACCGGGTGGACGGATACCAAACTGATGGATGAAAAAATAGCCGATGTGCTTGACAAAGTGGGTTTGAAATCCAAGGGATTCAAAATGCCCTTTGAATTAAGCGGCGGCGAACAGCAACGGGTGGATATCGCCAGGGCCCTGCTCAATTCACCCAAGCTGATACTGGCGGATGAACCTACCGGTAACCTGGATCCCGAAACCTCGGATGAGATCATGAACCTGCTCTTCCAGATCTGCCGGGATTATAATACGGCCGTGGTCATGGCGTCGCATGATTATATCGTGGTGCAGAAATTCCCGGCGCGTACGATCCGTACAGAAAGGGGACAGGTAACTGATAACGCTACCATAAGTATTGAATAAGCATCTCCGTGTTCCTGTCATTATCGTACGTGTTTCCCAATAATCTCTTCCGCAAACTGATCTCTTCCTGAGTAAACGGCTGATGATAGAGTTGCATGATCACTGATGCAAATGCATCGGGTGTGGAAGCGATATGACAGGCGTCTTCCAGCCCTGTTCCCATCACCATGGGATCATTCACGATACAATGACGCCCCTGGTAAAGGACATGCAGGAGCTTTAAGCGCAACCCGGTGTTGCTCCGGTTAAAAGAAGGCAGGATATTAATATGCGCCTTCCGGATCAGGTCATCCAGTTCGCTGTCGGTCGGATCGGCCACGAGGCAGGTATGCTGGAACAGGTGGGCCATTTTCTGCAGCTTGCGGGATGGTTTCTTTCCTGCGATCACAAAGGGTTTGCGGATCTTCGTGAAGACCTTTCGCAGCAACCACAGGGCGGCCTCTTCGTTCTCCGGAACCGAAAGATTCCCGTGATACAGGCATAGCGTTCCGGCGCCTTCCTCGCCATTCACTTTCTGCCAGGAAGGGAAGGCGGGGAGGTATACGGACCTGTTGAGGTGAAATTCATTTTTCATGACCGCGGTATCACCCGGTGTAATACAGGCGTAAGTGCATCCCTGGGGAAGTTGCGCCTGGTAGCTCCGCAACAACCGGCTTTCCCGCCTGAAGAAAAGTTTCCTGAACAGGGATCGTTCGGCCCTGCCCAGGTCTGAGTAATACCGGTATTCATCATTATGCATCCTTACAACGACTTTCCTGTGTTCCGTATCCAGCGCCGGCAACACACCGGTACAGTGTAATCCTTCCAGCAATATGGGATGATCATCCCTGTTCAGGTTTATCGCCAGTTGTTCATCGTTGCGGGACGCCACAATGTAAGGCACTCCTTTCGCCAATCCCGCTCTTCCTGTTTTCCGTTCATATACCCGGATGGTTTCACAAAAACGGTTTAATTCATTGGGAGTACCCCTCTCGTTGTAACTGAAATAATGCAGGTGTATGCCGATCCCCGCCCGGTGCAGGGCGATGATGCGGTTCATCATATCGATAGCGCCGCCGTAATCCGGCGGCCAGGGGGTATCGAGGCAAACGATATGGAGCTGACGTTTCAATCTCAGAGAAATGATTTATAGAATGCCAGTAATTTTTTTTCTTCCTCCTGCCAGTTCAGTTCGAGGCGGGCCCGGTTACAATTCTCCTTCAGGGTTGAATGTAAAACATCATCCTCCAGCATTTTGTTCATGGCACCGGCGATGGTTCCCGGGTCCGTATCCGGGATCAGCAAGGCCACTTCAAACTGCCGGTTGATCCTTCGGTATTCCGGGTAATCCATGGTTACCTGCGGCAAACCGGCATGCAGGTAATCAAAGAATTTATTGGGCAGCGCCAGGTACTGGTTAAGCCCCGTATTCTCGGCAATGGCGATCCCGGCCCAGGCGGTACGGGCCAGTTCGAAAAGTGCTTCCGGAGGCAGCATACCTTTTAGCAAAACCAGGTCCTTCAGGTCATACTCACTGATCAGTTTTTTCAACTGTACCATATAGTTACCGTCGCCGCAAATGACCAGCGGGCAGTTGACCTCTTTCATGGCCGGTACCAGGAACTCAAACCCTCTTGCTTCATTGACTGCGCCCTGGTATAAGAAGAATTTTTCTCCTGCGGGAGCCGGTTTTAATTCCCGGAGAACCGGCACATTGCGGATCACCGCATAGTCCACACCATATCTTTTCCGGAATTCCCCGGCAATGCTTTCACTTACGGTATAACCCAGCCGGAAATGCGGAACGGTCTTTTTTTCGATACGGCTCCAAACCCGGTGTATACGGGGCCGGGTAACGACTTCCTTCAGTTCCGTGAACAACTCATGCGCGTCATAGACCCGCGGTATCTTTTTAATCCGGGATATCTTCAGGCAGGGGAGTATCGTATCCAGGTCGATGGCGCATATGGCATCCATCTTTTTCCGGAGCAGGAAAAAAAACAACCGCATATTGTATTCCGCATAAAAAAGCCGGCCCCTGCTGAACCAGCAACGGATCCTCTTCTGCCGGTAGTTCTTTTCCTGCAATGGGAGGGATGACCGCAATTTCCGTCCAACCAGCGTTACGTCATAACCGTTCGTGGCCAGTGTGGTGCAAATACGTTGCATGCGCTGGTCGTATACCAGGTCGTTGGTGACCGTAAAATAGATCGTTTTACGCATGTGGCCGGTTCAGGTCAACGGAATGGAATGGTATATTTTTTCGATAGCCCGCACCGTTCGCAGTCCGTCCTCTGCATAAGTGAAGGGATGGTTACCGTTGCCAAGGGCCTTTACCAGGTTGGCATATACCTGGTCGTGATGACTCATGGATCCTTTATAAAACCCGTAGTCATTGGGAGCCCCTGCATCGGAAATATTCAGACTTTCATTTTCCGTACGCTGGTATATTATCTTATGCATGTATCCGCCCCCCAACTGGATCGAACCCTTTTCCGCCAGTAGAGTGAACGACACTTCCATGTTTTCCCGGTACGAATTAACAGACCAGCTGAGCCCGCCGGTAACGCCATTCTCCATCTCCAGGGCTGCCACCCCGGAATCTTCAGAAAGGATCAGACCCTGGTGCGCCCGGTTCTGCCTGAACCCCCGGGCCTCCCGGATATCACCCAGCAGCCATAGCAACGCATCAATATAATGACTGAACTGGGTGAAAAGCGTGCCCCCGTCCAGCGCCGTACCTCTCCATGAATCCTGGTAATAACCGGGCGGACGGTTCCAGAAACAGTTCAGCTGGAAACTGTAGATTTCACCCAGCTGGTTTTCCTGCAGTAGTTTTTTTAGTTGCGCGAGATACGGATTGTAACGGGCGGATTTAACCACGAACAGCTTCTTTTGGTATTCAGAAGCCGCCTGTATCATACGTTCCGCTTCGCTAACGGTAATGCTCATGGGCTTTTCACAAAGCACGTGACAGCCCGCGCGCAGCGCCCCGATGGCATGCTCGGCGTGCAGCCCGTTGGGCGTGCACACGGCCACCACGTCGATGTGCTCCCCGGAAGCAAGCATATCGGATAAACTGTAATAGGCCCTGCAATGGAAATCCATCGCCAGTTTATCAGCCCGCTGCGGGTCAATATCGCAGACGGCGGCCAGCTGACCCTGTTTGGAGGCTTCGGTTGCATGTCGGGGTGCGATGGACCCGCAACCCACTATGGCAAATTTCAATCCGCTCATGGCGGTCAAATATACTGCATGGAATCCGCTGAATGAAAAAGGGTCTGCCGGAGCAGACCCTGATTTCGAAAGTACGATAAAGATTTATTTTCTACTGACCGCCCATATTCATCATGTCGTTATTGCCGTTGTCCTGTTCGCGCTGGTTCTTGCGTTTGAACAAACTGGTGTCGAATTTACCAAAGCGCCAGTTGAAATTAATGCGCACCACCTGCGGGTCGCGGCGACGGAACACATCCTGGATGAAGAAGGGTGATTCCGAGTGAATATCCGATACCCTTGTCCGGAATACGTCATTCATGTTAAGGGAAATGGATGCACGGTTCTCTTTGAGGAAGGTGTAGCGCAGACCCATATCCACGTAATAAACTGGCCGCACATATCCCTGCGCAGAAGTGCTCTGTCCAAACATACCGCCTCCGTGTCCGCCGCGACCCCCGCCGCCACCCGGGGGAAGAATGGTTTTGGACTGGTAACTGCCCGATAACTGTAAGCTTAGTTTTTTAGTAGCCTTGAAACTGTTATTGACCTTGAAGAGCCAGCTGGTTAAGGCATCCTGTGATCCGATCGAAGGATCGTCGATCTTGATTTTCGAGATAAAGAGATTGAGATTGCTGGTCAGCTCCCACCATTTAGCCAGGTTATTTTTCAACGTCATTTCCAGGCCACTCATATAGCTGGAGTTGGCATTGATATACGTATTGATCACCTGTTCCTTGCCGGTAATCGGTTCAATCTGTACCTGCTGGTAAGGGGTGATGAGGTTATTGGTATTCTTGTAATAAAGGGTCAGTAACAGGTTATCCCGGTTCTTAAAGATCTTCTGGTACGACAATTCCAGTGAGTTTGTAAAGGCGGGATTCAGACCCGGGTTACCCTTGCTCAGGTTTAAAAAGTCGGATGAGTCGGTAAAAGGACTCAATTGCCAGAAATTGGGCCGGTTGATCCGCCGCGAATAATTCAACTGCAGTTCCTGGTTGTTTTCCAGCTTTTGGCTCAGGAAAGCGCTGGGAAATAAACTGATCGGGAAATCAATATCAAACCGTTCATTGGTTTTGGTCAGAATACCCTCGTAAAAGGAACTTTCCGCCCTTAACCCTAATTGATACCCGAAATTCTTGATCTTATTGCTATAAGTGGTATAAGCGGCGAGAACGCGGTCTTTACTCTGGTAATCCACCAGTGAAGCCGGTTGAAGAATCAGTTGCCCGGTGGACGGGTCAACCGTATAAAACGCATTATCGCTCGTGTTTTCATTGAATGCGGCCCTCAGTCCCAGTTCGAGTTTTGAAGTTTCGGAGAGGGGATTTACAAAATCGGTCTGGAATATCAGGTTCTTGTTAATACCATCCCCGATCTGACGCTGGGTGTAGGTAAAATCCTTGGTTACGAAGTCGGGCATGAAATAATCCGTGATCACCAGGTTGTCATTCGGCCCCTTGCGCCTGTTGTACGTGATGTCGGCGGTCAGTTCACGACCGGCTTTCGGGAAATTATGCTTGAAACTGATGGTCGTTCCGATATTTCTGAATTCACGCTTCGTTTCCGAATAGCGTTTCACCAGCGATGAGGTTACCGGGCTGCCCAGGGTATCCACCCACAGATCGCTGCTGTTATTGGGTCTGAACCGTCCCCGGCCCAGGTTGATTGAACCGGAGAGGGTGGAGCGGTTGTTGATGAAATAATCGATACCTGCCCGGCCAAATATAAAGTTGCCGTTCATGACCGAACGATCGGTTTGGTAGAGTTTAGTATAGGGATTATCCAGCATGGACAGTCTTTCGGTATTGCCGTTGCTGATGGAGCGGCGCTGGTTGAAATTGCCGCTGACAAAGGCATTGACTTTGTTTTGGCGGACATTGATATCTCCGCCCAATCCAACACGACCCCTTGAATCCACATTACTTCTCAGGCTTCCGTTATAGCCCACTTTCCTGTTCTTTTTGAGAATCACATTCAGGATACCGGCTGTACCGCCGGAAGCGTCAAACTTGGCAGACGGGTTGGTAATGATCTCGACGCTTTCAATGGCATCGGCAGGTATCTGGTCGAGTTCCATAGTGGTCGGCCGCCCATCCACGAAAATTTGTGGCGCGTTGTTACGCAGGGTCACATTCCCGTCAATGTCCACATTCAGGGAAGGTACATTCCGCATGATGTCCACGGCTGTACCACCGGCGGAAACCAGGTTCTTGTCAACATTAAATACTTTCCGGTCGATACCCAGCTGAAGACCGGGTTTTTCGGAAGTCACGGTCACATTTTCCAGCACCTTATCCTCAATATCGATTTTGATATTACCCAGGTCCTTGTCAAAAAGTGCGGCTCCCATTTCATTGCCTCCCCCGTTTTCAGGCCTCTTCATATCAAATGCCACATTTTGCTCGTAGGGTTTGAAGCCTATCAGCGTCACCTTAAGCTTATATTGTCCGGCCACGGGGATATTTTCCAGCCGGAACTCCCCGTTATGAGGCGTGAGCATGCCGCTGATCACTACCTCTTTTCTCTTTTTGGTAGCCGAATCGTATTTGTTTTGTACCAGTTGAACGGAGGCATACTCAATGGGTTTGGAGGTCTTGGCCTCCACCAACTTTCCGTAAAAGGCGCCGGTCATGCCCGACCGTCCGCCACCCGGTTGGGCCGTTATGCCATAACTTATTAATAATGAAGCTAGTAAGGGAAGTAATTTTCTCATTATATGTTTTTAATGTTGAACCGTTTATTAGACGCCGTTCTTTTTTCGAACTTGCTAACAATCACAGTACAAGTGATGAAAGGCTTATGACAATTTTCAACGGGAAATGTTCGGGTTATTCACAGCTGTTGACAATTCTCAGTTCATAAAATAGGTGATCAGCACCTGTACCAGGCCAATAATGAACCCGATGAACGCCCCGATCAGTTCTACGAACCTGAATTCTTTTGACATGATCTGAAACAGGATCTCTTCCAGCTTATCCGAAGAAAAGGCCGAAACTTTCTGTATCACGATATGCTCCAGGTCCAGTTCCGTACGGAGATTGCCGGCAAATTGCTTCATAACTTTCGGGAACAGCGACTCGATCTCCCGCATAAAAGCAGCTTTCATCTTGCCGATCGTTTTATCACCTATAAACATGCTGATGACCGGCATTTCCTCGCTGAGCCGCACCCGTAGAAATTCATCCACGTGCGCCTCAATGGACGGCATGATCTTTTTGAGGTTTGAAGGATTGCTGATCTTTTCTTCGATATCCCCGAATGAGAGGAATTCATCACTCACGATTTTTCCCAGTTTTTCCGCGAACTGCATTTGCCGCTTGGGAAATATCCCCTGGAAGGTGATGCCCAGGAATTTTTTGGGTTCCCTGGGATGAAACAGCATTTTAATGGCGATCCAGTTAGTGATCCAACCAATAAAAGCCGAGATGACAGGTATGAGGAGTAACCAATAATTCATAAGTACAGGAGCAATTTAAAATGAAGCCCCGTTTCAGCAGAAACGGGGCCTACCGGGTGGCTAACCGGGCTCGAACCGGCGACCCTCAGAACCACAATCTGATGCTCTAACCAACTGAGCTACAGCCACCATTTATGATTTCCGGACAGCATCCAACTGCTGAATCCGGGCTGCAAAAATAAGTAAAATGAACACTTGGGAAAAATAAATGCCTTATAACTACGGGATTAAGAAGTGACCCAAAGAAATTTACCAACTCATTGGCCATTCATCAAAAACAGTTGTTAAATGCGCGTAAACACAAGAAATACAGCCTTTTTGCGTTATTTTTGGATAATGTCAGGAATCCTAAAATACCTGTTGAATATGAAAAGACTTCCGGTTCTGGTCATGATGATTGTAGCGGGCTCATTTCTCGCTTTCAAAACAATGGGAACAGGCCCTCATAATCCGGCCCCGCCCAATAAATACGAAGACATTCTGCGTTTGGTGGGTAAAATGATGTCCGAGGCGCATTACAGCCCCCAGCAAATCAATGACGCATTTTCAAAAAAAGTGTATAAAAAATTCCTGGGCGAAATCGACCCGGAAAAAACTTTTTTCACTCAGACTGACCTGAATAACCTGCGGAAATTCGAAACCCGTATCGATGATGAAATAAAAGGCGCCCCGGTGGAATTCTTCCTGGCCGCCGGTGCCGCATTCAATGCGAGGGTGGAAGAGACTTCGGTCATTTATAACCATTTTCTTTCATCGCCTTTTGACTTTACTGTCAATGAAGAAGTGGAACTCGACGGTGATAAGCTGAACTATCCCGCCAATGATGCCGAAAGAAAGGACCGCTGGAGAAAGAAACTGAAATTCCTGACGCTGGAACGTTACGCCGATCTGCTCGAGACCCGGGAGAAGAACAAGGGCAAAGAAGGATTCGTGGTGAAGAGTGATGAGGAACTGGAAAAGGAAGCGCGGGAGAAAGTGAAAAGACTGATGGACCGGACCTTTGACCGTTATCGTCATAAATTCAACGATGATGATAAATTCAATGTTTTCGTGAACGCCATCACCACCACCATGGATCCGCACAGCGAATTCTTCCCCCCTGTTGATAAGCGGTATTTTGATGAAGAAATGAGCGGCCGTTTTTTTGGTATCGGCGCTTCCCTGCAGTACGATGAGGGTAATATCAAAGTGAGCAGCGTGCTCACCGGAAGTCCGGCATGGAAATCAGGGGAGATCCAAGTGGGGGATGTGATCATTAAAGTGGCCCAGGGTACCGATGAACCGGTCGATCTCACCGGCTTTGGGGTAACCGACGCCGTAAAAGTGATCAGAGGTAAAAAAGGAACAGAGGTTCGGCTTACGATAAAAAAACAGGACGGCACGATGAAGGTCGTTTCACTGATACGCGATGAAATCGTGCAGGATGAAACATTTGCGCGAAGCGCCATCGTGAAGAACGGCAGTTCCCGGATCGGGTATATTTTCCTGCCCGAGTTCTATGCCGATTTCGACCGGCCCAACGGGAACCGGAGTTTTGTGGATGTGGCTAAAGAGGTGACCAAGCTCAAAGAAGAAAAAGTGGACGGGATCATCATTGATCTCCGCAACAACGGCGGTGGTTCATTGTACGATGTGGTACAGATGGCCGGGTTGTTCATTGAGGAAGGTCCCATCGTACAGGTGAAAGACAGGGAAAATAAACCCACGGTGCTGAAAGATAAGGACCGCAATGTACTTTATACCGGACCGTTGGCGGTGATGGTAAACGAGTTCAGCGCTTCCGCGTCGGAGATTTTCGCCGCCGCCATCCAGGATTATAACCGAGGGGTGATCATCGGAAGCACGTCTACCTACGGAAAAGGAACGGTGCAGCGCAATATCGGGCTGGATTCCGAAACCGGTTTTTCCATGACCAATTCCGACCTGGGCACGGTAAAACTCACTTTGCAGAAATTCTACCGCATTAATGGCGGATCTACCCAGTTAAAAGGAGTGAATTCCGATATCGTTTTGCCCGACAACCTTGAATTGCTCAAGATCCGGGAAA
Organism: uncultured Chitinophaga sp.; assembly: GCA_964424155.1. Taxonomy (GTDB): domain Bacteria; phylum Bacteroidota; class Bacteroidia; order Chitinophagales; family Chitinophagaceae; genus JJ008. The sequence goes on along the minus strand of CAYRHU010000016.1, from coordinate 24,355 downwards.
AGGATGACGACGACGCCTTACCCTGGGATGAGATCAGTAAGGCCACATACACCAACTGGAACCCGGGTTTTGATCTTAAAACCATCCAGCAACTCAGCCAGCAGCGTTTGGAGAATGACAATACGTTCCAGCTGATCCGGGAAAACACGGAATGGCTTTCCAAACAAAACGACAAGCATTATTCACTCCGCATTGACAAATACAGGGAAGAGCAAAAGGCCATCCGCAATACGATCAAACAGATGGAAACATTGCTTAAGCTGAAGAGCGAGATTGATGTAAGCGCACTCCCCAAGGAGGTGAACCGCTGGGAAAATGACAAGAGCAAGCAGGAGCGTTTCCAGAACTGGCTGAAGAGCCTTCAAAAAGACATCTATCTTGACCAGGCGGTGAAAGTGATGAATGACATGATCGGCCAGCAAAACCTGGTGAAGGCCAAGACTGGGGAAGAACCCGTTAAAAAAGGTTTCTGAAAATAATCAACAGTTGCATTAAAACCCCGGTGCTACTGCCGGGGTTTTTAATTTACAGGTATCGTTCCTTCAGTATCCGGATATGATGATTTACATGCCCCGCGATAATAAACCCGATACCCAGTACATAAATCGACTTTCCACTCGCGGTACCGGTTGTGTCAAGCTGTTCTTCATCCAATGAACGAAACATTAATTCGGTGGAACGACGAAGACTCCTGAATTCCTCCACCAGTTCCTCCCAGTTCCGGCTATCCGCTTTTGAGTTCAGGGCATAGGCATTCTCGTCAAAATAGGGGAGGGGGGTGCTGTCCTTACGGGCAATACAAAGCGCCCGGTAGGCGAATACTCTTTCTGCGTCGATCATGTGCTGCAGCACTTCCTTAACCGACCATTTCCCATCAGCATAGCGGTACCCGTATTTATCGGGGGCAATGCTTTTAAGAAATGTGAATATATCACGCGATTGTACGTTGAATATAGCTTCCAGTTCATCTCCTTCAACCAGGTTGATATAATTATGATAGAATTCAGGTATCCTGGAAAGTGATGGCCTTGCCATATAATGTCAATTCTTTTTAGGTGCGCTGTTCAAAGGGGCGCCCACCGCGATATCGCAACGGTGCCCCGGCTGTCCGTGAGCCGGGTTCATGCCCGGTGCCACGGTAGTCGACGCTGATGCGGGTGCTGCAGGGGTTACAACCGGTGTTGGTTGCGGCAATACTGTACCGGGTTGGGTGGTTACCGGTGTGGTGGCAGCCGGTTTGCTGTTCAGGGGTGCGCCCACCGCAATATCACATCGGTGGCCGGGCTGACCATGGGCGGGGTTCATTCCCGGGGCGACTGTCGTCGTGGCCGTATTGGCGGCGGGAGCTGTGGGTGCTATGGAAACCGGTGAGGTGGTGGTAGCCGGTTTTGTGGTAGTGGTTACTGCAGGCGGTGTATAATCCGCAGAAGGTTTACTGTTGAGCGGCGCACCAACCGCGATATCACAGCGATGACCCGGTTTTCCATGTTCCGGATTTAGTCCGCTCCCGGTTGTATTGGCAGATGGCGCACTGGGCTGGATGGTAATTCCCTGTCCGTTGATCCCTGTCGTAGGCGTCTTGGGGGTGGTATCCGCAGGCGAAGCAGTCGATGCCGGTATTACCGGGTTGCCGGTTACCGGAGCAGTAAGACTATCCGTTTTCGCTTCACTTTTTTCATCGGCTGATGAATTTCCACAACCATAAGCGAGGATTACAAGGAGGAGAACGCTATATAATTTTTTATACTGCATGGCAACCGGGTTTATCGGGAAATGCAAAATACTCAACTTTTGCGAGAGCCCGCTGATTATCCCAATAAAAAACCCCGCATCGTCATTATTGCTTAGCGGGGTTTCACTTCAATTTTCAATTATATCAGCCCTTTTTAACGGGTTTCACTTTTGTGGCCGGTTTAACGACGGCAGGCTTTTTTTCGCCTTTAGTAACGGCGGCCAGTTTCACGGCCTCATAGGCATTGATGATCCCGCCGGATTTGCTCAGTTCCGAAAGATCCACCATCTCATCATTTCCCGGATTTCTGACCGTAATACCGGGTTTTGTGGCCGATTTTTCAATGATCATCTTCACCTGCGTTGCGCTCAGCGTAGGGTAATAGGACATGATAAATGCCGCAAGGCCTGCGACTACAGGCGATGCCATACTGGTTCCCTGCAGGTTCTGGTAGGTATTGCCGCCCGGTACGGTGGAATAAATTTTTACACCCGGAGCAAAAACATCCACTTCCGCTTTCCCGTAATTGGAAAAACCGGCGGTGAGTCCGCCCGCTTTGGGATCACCGCTCGCACCCACCGTGATCCAGTTCGAAGGGCGCTTGCCATCCAGTAACTGGGGTGAGGGATAATTGAAGGTAGTGTCAAGATTCTTGGCGTCATTACCCGCGGCATGCACCAGGAGCACCCCTTTGCTTTCGGCATAACGAACCGCTTCATCCACCCATTTCTTTTCCGGGGAGAAGCTTTTGCCAAAGCTCATGTTGATCACCTGGGCCCCGTTGTCGACCGCGTAACGGATCGCGAGCGCAATATCCTTGTCGTGCTCATCCCCGTCGGGCACCGCGCGAAGCGTCATGATCCGCACATTGTCGGCCACCCCGTCCATGCCCAGGCCGTTTTTACGGACGGCGCCAATGATACCGGAAACGTGGGTGCCGTGGAGAGCCGATTTATTGCTGACCATCACATTATTGTTGCCGTAGAATTTGTCATTAAAATCCTCGTAATTGTCCTGAACAATATCGGCGCGGTATTTTTTGGGCGCCACTTCCGAAGCTTCCATTTTATTCAGGTCACCTTCGAGCTGGTCCAGGATCTGCTGGTTGGTGATCTCTTCATTGTCATTATTCCTGCAGATCTCGAGCAGGATCTCCTTTACACGGGTTGCAGTCGAATTACCCGAGGTATATCCATTGAGTTCCTTGCAGGAATATTCTTCCTTTTTAAGGTCTTTCCGGATAACCGAGTCACCGGTTTTCAGGGTCAGGGATACCCGGCGAAGCTGCAATACTTCAAGCGGATTGACATCGCCAACGATTTCGGCTTTGGCACGGGCCCACATCTGGTATTCGTAAGCATCGGCGGGGGAGAGGTTGTCGATATTCACATTCTCCTTCATTCCCCATTTATCCTTGTATTTATGATATACCCTGGCCGCCTCGTAAGAGTCCTGCTCCACGTTCCGGCCGTCGCGTCCGCCCAGGAAATTCCAGCCATACACATCGTCCACGTAACCATTTTTGTCATCGTCTATTCCGTTACCGGGGATCTCCTTCGGGTTTTTCCATAAAACGGACTTCAGGTCTTCGTGCAGCGTGTCGATACCGGAATCGATCACGGCCACCACCACTGTGTTGCTTTTCAGTTTTTTGGTTTTTACGAATTCATACGCTTTGTCGATACTGATCCCGTAAAAGCCATCCTTACTCTTATCGAGCATGTGCCAGCCCTTGGGAACCTCATCTTTTTGTGTAAAAGCCGTCGTAAAAAGGGATATGCTGATCAGGGTCAGCAGGGTACGTTTCCTTGCATTATTCATATGGTTCTTTTTGGAATGTAAATTTTGATAAAGTCGCAAAATTATTGATTACCATTCATATATTTTTACATAAATAAAGGCCTGATAGGGCAGGCCTTTATGATTTTTTTGACGAACGGCAGGTACCCAGGCGTTGCTTGTAAGGGAAATATTATGATTTTACCGGTATTTATTAAACATCAAACCGGATCCCCTGGGCCAAGGGCAGGGAATGACTGTAATTGATCGTATTGCTTTGCCGGCGCATATATACTTTCCAGGCATCGCTGCCGCTTTCCCTTCCGCCACCGGTCTCTTTCTCACCCCCGAAAGCCCCGCCGATCTCGGCGCCGGATGTGCCAATATTGACATTGGCGATACCGCAATCGCTCCCGGCCGCGGAAAGAAATTGCTCCGCTTCCCTCAGATTCAGGGTCATGATGGCTGATGACAGCCCCTGCGGCACGCCGTTCTGGATGGCCATGGCCTCATCCAGTGTTCTGTATTTAAGGAGGTAGAGTATGGGGGCGAAGGTTTCTTTCTTTACAATACTGAATCCGGACTGAACCTCCGCGATGCAGGGTTTTACATAACACCCGCTTTCAAAACCCGGACCTGTAAGCTGGCCTCCTTCGATGATAAAATGCCCGCCCTCCCGTTTGCATTCTTCGATTGCGCTCAGGTACATGGAAACCGCTTGTGTATCGATCAGCGGACCGACATGATTCTGTGTATCGAGCGGATTGCCGATGCGCAGCTGTGTGTAGGCGGCTACAAGTTTTGATTTTACACTTTCATATATATCCTCATGGATAATAAGTCGCCGGGTGGTGGTGCATCGCTGCCCGGCCGTGCCTACCGCTCCAAACAGGGCGCCACGGACAGCGATATCCAAATCGGCTTCTTTTGATATGATGATCGCGTTGTTGCCCCCCAGTTCGAGTAAGGCCCTGCCCAGCCTGGCGCCCACCGTTGCTCCAACGGCTTTGCCCATTCGCGTGGATCCGGTGGCGGAAACAAGCGGGATCCTTTCGTCGGCAGCCATCCATTCTCCCGTTTCCCGCCCACCAGTTATTAAGCAACTTACTCCCTCGGGAACCTGGTTAGCCGTAAAAACAGATGCAACGATGTGCTGGCAGGCAATGGCGCATAAGGGTGTTTTTTCAGATGGCTTCCAGACACAGACATCACCGCATACCCATGCCAGCATCGAATTCCAGCTCCACACGGCAACAGGAAAATTGAACGAACTGATAATACCGACGATTCCCAGCGGATGGTATTGTTCATACATGCGGTGCCCCGGTCTTTCGCTGTGCATCGTGAATCCGTGGAGCTGACGGGAAAGTCCGACGGCAAAATCGCAGATATCGATCATCTCCTGCACTTCGCCGAGTCCCTCCTGCAGGCTTTTACCCATTTCCCAGGAAACCAGTTTACCAAGTGGTTCCTTATTTTTTCTAAGGGCCTCGCCGATCTGGCGCACCACCTCGCCTCTTTTGGGTGCGGGCACCATTCGCCAGGTTTGAAATGCCTCCTCCGCTTTCCGGATCACGGTATCATAAACCATCCGGTTCGCACAGGTCACAGAAGCGATCTTATTACCGTCTACAGGGGAAAACGAGTCGATCACCGAGTCGGAATGACTCAGCCATTCGTTTCCGGTACTAATTCCAATATTCAATGATTTGATACCAAAGGCGGGGAGGAAATCCATACGGTTTTTTTGAGGAGCGAAATTACTGCAAATCCGTGGCAGATTCCCGGTTTCATCTCATTTAGTACTGTTCGTCTTTATTGGGGAAGTCCCGGTTCTTAACATCACTGATGTATTTTTCCACGGCGCGCGTGGCCATTTCGTGTATGTTCAGGTATTGGCGAAGGAAACGGGGTTTGAATTCGGTGTTGATGCCCAGCATATCGTGCATGACCAACACCTGGCCATCGCAATCCGGGCCGGCACCGATGCCGATCGTGGGTATCGAAAGCCCTTTTGAAACTTCCCGGGCCAGGAGGGCGGGAATCTTTTCCAGTACAATGGCAAAACAACCTGCCTCCTGGAGCAATTGCGCATCGTGGCGCAATTTGTTTGCCTCGGCATCCTCCTTTGCCCGAACGGTATAAGTACCGAACTTATAAATTGACTGGGGAGTGAGCCCGAGGTGCCCCATAACCGGTATCCCGGCCGAAACAATCTTTCTGACAGAATCCAGCACTTCTTCACCGCCTTCCAGTTTGACCGCGTGCGCGCCGGTTTCCTTCATGATGCGTATCGCGGAAGCCAGCGCGATATCGGAATTGGACTGGTAATAACCGAATGGAAGATCAACGACCACCAGGCAGCGGTCGATGCCGCGGATTACGGACGAGGCATGGTAAATGATCTGGTCGAGCGTGATGGGCAGGGTGGTCTCGTGACCGGCCATCACATTGGATGCCGAATCGCCCACCAGGATCACATCGATCCCCGCGCCATCGATGATCCGGGCGAATGAAAAATCATAGGCCGTGAGCATACTGATCTTTTCACCCGACGCCTTCATTTTCTGAAGTGTATTCGTGGTAATCTTTTTGATCTCTTTGTTTACCGACATACCGTGCAGTTAATATTTCAGTGTGAAAATAGAGAATGTTTCCGGTTAAGGGCCACTTTAAAAAACGGCGTACTTATACTTCCATTTCCCGGAGTCTGACCTCTTCATAGAGGTTGTGTATCAGGCCGTCGGCCAGGCCGATCTTGGGAACATAAATCTCATCCGCTTCGGCCCAGCGCAGTACGTTGATATAAATAAGCAAAGCGGGCACGATCACATCGGCACGGTCCTCCCGCATCTTGTGCAGGCTGATACGCTGTGCCACCGACAGATTACTGAATTCCTTGTAATAATCACGCAGCAGGTCCAGTGTGAGCGGACGGCCTTCCTTTTTCCTGGAAAGGGAAAAAATCTTGTTGATATTCCCGCCCGACCCGATAGCCGTTACATGATGGTATCCCTTCGTCCGGCTACGGATGAATTCCTTCATGGCATCCCAGGAGGCTTCCGTTACCTGGTTCTTGAGCAAACGGATGGTGCCGATATTAAAGGATTCCTTGAAAATCATTTTCCCGTCACTGAAAAAAGTGAGTTCCGTGCTGCCCCCGCCCACATCGATATAGAGATAGGATTCATCCTTGTTCATATTTTCCGCGATATGGTTCTCGTAAATCAGGGAGGCTTCCTCCTGTCCGCTGATGATCGAGATACCGATCCCCGTTTCCGCTTTCACTCTCTTAATGATATCGGGGGCATTCACGGCGTCGCGCATGGCCGAGGTGGCGCATACTTTCACATGCTTTACGTCATACACATCCAGCAACAGCTTGTAGGCCATGATGGTCTTCACGATCTTATCCGCTTTACCGGCCGGGATCTCTCCCTTGTCGAATACGTCAAATCCCAGGCGTAACGGAACCCTCACGAGCACCACCTTGATGAATTCGGGCACATCCTGCACGCCGGAGATCACATCCGTGATGAGCAGTCTCGCCGCATTGCTCCCGATATCAATAGCTGCCAGTCGCAACGGGTTGCTGTGTTTTTTTGTATAAATAATTATACGTCTCCACCTGTGAGCGTATCTTTTTGCGGGTTGTTTTCACATATTCATTACTGAGCTGGTTGTCGAGCCAGCGCGCCTTTACATTGTCCTGCAATTGTATGTTCAGAATGTCCTTCAGTTCCTGTTTCAGATCCTCGTTCCACACGGGACAGGTAGCCTCCACCCGGTGTTCCAGGTTCCGCAGCATCCAGTCGGCCGAGGAGATAAACACTTTTTCCTTCCCCCGGTTGTGAAATACCCATACCCGGGCATGCTCCAGGTATTCGTCCACGATGCTGATGGCCCGTACGGGTATCTCGAATTTCTTTTGTTCGGAGTACATGCAAAAGATGCCCCGGATAATTAGTTTCAGCTGAACCCCGGCCCGGGCGGCCTCATAAAGCTTAATGATCATATCTTCATCCGACAGGGAATTCATCTTGAGTGTTATCGCGGCCGGTTTCTTCTTCCGGGCCTGCCGGATCTCTTCGTCGATCAGCCGGATCATTTCCCTTTTTACATAATAGGGGCTGGGGAGGATGTATTTACAGTCGCGCAGGAAACCGGCGCCGGTTTTAGGCTGTTCCAGGTAATTGAACATCCGGTTCACATCCGACATGATCTTCTGGTTCGATGTGAGCAGGCAGTGGTCGCCATACACCCGGGCGGTTTTTTCGTTCAGGTTGCCGGTGCTGACAAAGCCATACAATATGGAATTGTTGTCCCGGGTCCGTTTGCGGATCACGCATATCTTGGAATGCACCTTCATATTGGGAATTTCCACCAGCACCTTGGCGCCTTCTTCCTCGAGCCGGTTCTTCCATTCAATATTGGCTTCTTCCTCAAACCGGGCGCGCAATTCCAGCATCACCACCACTTCCTTGCCGTTGCGCACGGCATTGATCAGGGCATTGATGATCTTCGACTGCGGTGCCAGCCGATAGCAGGTGATCTTGATGGTGGTCACATCGGGATCGAAGGCGGCCTCCCGGATCAGGTCGATCAGCGGCAGGAAGGAATGGTATGGGAAATTCAGCATGATATCCTTTTCCATGATCACATCGGATACCCTGCGTTCGGTGAGCAACGGATGGTCAAAAGGTTTTTTCCGCTGGCGCTTTTCTTTAAATACACTGTCGGGAAAATCCATAAAGTGCCTGAAATTGTGTATCCGGCCACCCGGTATCAGGTTGTCCCGCTTGGTGAGATTGAGCCGCCTCACCAGGTATTCCAGCAGCCCCGGGTCCATTTCCCGGTCATAGACAAATCGCACCGGCTGACCCTTGCGCCGGTTTTTAATCCCTTTCTCGATTTTCTGGATGATCGTGGTGGACACATCCTCATCGATATCGATTTCAGCGTCCCTCGTTACCTTGAAAATATGCGAGTGATACTGATCGTACCCGAAGTAAGAAAAAATGTCGGGCAGGCTGAAACGGATCACATCTTCCAGGAGAATGATATGGGTTTCGTCCGGGCGGGGGGAGGGGAGTATGGTGAACCGCCCGAGGGTACGGCTGGGAACCTCGATCAGCGCGTATTTTCGTTTCAGCGCGCTTTCTTTCTTCCACATGACAACACCCAGATAAATGGATTTGTCGCGCAGCGCGGGAAATTCGGGAATGCTTTCGATCATCAGCGGGATGACATCCGAACTCACTTCCTCTTCAAAATAATTACGGACAAATTCTTTCTGCTCGGCATTCAGCTCCTTTTCCGTTTTTAAAAATATTTTCTGCTGGTTCAGTTCCCGGATCACTTCTTCCCATATCCGGTTAAACTCGCCCTGCTGGTTAAGCACCGTCATCTGGATCTCGTCGATGATCTGTTGCGGATTGTTTTCCAGGTGCATTTTAGCCTTGCTGCCAAACTGGATCATCCGGCGCAGGGTGGCCACCCTCACACGGAAAAATTCATCCAGGTTGTTGGAAAATATGCCCAGGAAACGGATCCGTTCCCGGAGGGGAACAGTGGGATCGGCTGCTTCCTGAAGCACCCTTGCGTTGAATGACAGCCAGCTGATGTCCCGTGCGATCGTTTTTCTCTTGGGATGGTGATGCGCCATACAGTTCGATTTCTGAAATGATTAAAGTTAATGAACGAAGACCTGCGGTGGTGTTAAGTTTTGCCATAACCGGTCAGCGCCGCATTTGCCCGATGACCGAAGTAGTGGAAAACCCTTCCAGGATGGGGTGTATCACCACGCGGCCGCCCGCAGCGATTACATCGGTGGCGCCGGCAACCTGATCCACGGTATAATCACCGCCCTTCACCAGCACATCCGGCTGCAGCTTCCTGATCAGTTCGAGCGGGGTATCCTCTTCAAACAGCACCACCAAATCCACAATCAGCAGTGATGCCAGCAAGAGTGCCCTTTCATCCTGTTTGCAAATTGGACGATCCGGACCTTTCAGTCTTTTTACCGATTCATCTGCATTCAGACCAACGACCAGGTAATCCGCTTCGGCCGCTGCGGCAGACAGGGAATAAATATGTCCCCGGTGCAGGAGGTCGAATACTCCATTCGTAAAGGCAATCGTTTTGCCCGGCAACCGCCACTGGGCGATTCGCCGGACAGCCTCATCGGCCGACAGGATCTTAGACGGTATTAATTCCGGGCGTTTCAAGGTTCCTTTTTTTATTGGTATAAGGGATCATGACAAAACTAATCAATCCGCCGATGACGATCACCGCCGTGGTGGCCAGCCAGAGTATCCATCCAAACGCCACGGCTATGGGGTAGCTCAGCCCGTACAACTGCATCGTTTTTTCGATCATAAACGCATAGGCGCCTATTCCCCCGGGGGAGGCAATCATGCCGATGCTGCCGGCCGATAAAACAGTTAACGCTTCGCGCACTCCATATTGTTCGGTTTCCCGGAACGCCATAAATCCGATATAACCGCCCGCGAAATAGAGTAACCACAGGGAAAAGGTCAGGAAGATGAATTCCTTTCTTTTCTTCAGGTGACGGATAGCGCCAATACCCTCCGCCACCCTGGACCCGATCCGTTTCAGTATCCGGGCCATATCCGCGAAAGTCTTTTTCCGGATATACATCCATAATAAAAGGAAAAGGAATACGACGGCTGCGATGATGAGTGTTACGAGGGCATAAGACACTTTCTTTTCTTCGCTATCCGGTGCCTGGTTGAAAAAGGTATCGATGATCCGGGCGTACAGGTCGGGTTGTATGACCAGCGTGATACCAAAAATGATCAGCAGGGTAATGGCATCGATCACCCGCTCTAGTATGATAGTGCCGATCAGTTTATCCGCAGGAATTTTTTCGTACCGGCTCAGCACGGTGCATTTGACCACTTCCCCGAGCCGGGGCACTCCCTGGTTGACGAGGTACCCGATCATCACCGCAAAAAAAGCATTCAGCCGGCCCGGGGCATATCCCAGCGACTGGATCAGGAGACGCCAGCGCAGGGCTCTTACGTAATGACTCAGGAACAGGATGGCGAACACGGGAATGATCAGCCAGTGACGGGCATTGGCGAATGCATGGTTGATTTTCTCCATTTTCTCCTTATCAAGATTCTTCAGGGAGAGCCAGGCGAAGAAAATACCAAGCCCCAAAAACAAAAGGTACTGGAATATGGTGCGGAGCCGTTTGTTCATGTAAGGCATTTCAGCAAAAATGTACGGATCAGGTTGTATAATTCAATAGCATGTTGTCGATCAGCCGCACCTCGTTCAGGTAGGCGGCCACCAGGGCTACCAGCCGTTGCCGGCCGTCCCAGGAATTTACCGTTTCAAGCGTTCCCGCATCCGCGATTTCCACGTAATCGGGACGAAATCCCTGTTGAACCAGCCAATCGTTCGATACTGCTTTCAAATTTCCCAGTTCCCCAGGCCGAAGATCGTTCTTTATTTTGAGCAGGCACTGATAAATAGCGGTGGCCCTCTGACGCTCCTCTGTATTCAACCGAAGATTCCGGCTGCTCATGGCAAGACCATCCGGTTCACGCAGGGTAGGGCAGATCCTTATCCTTAATATACCGGTGCGGCCGGTTAGTGCTGCCAGCCGGGTGATCACCATGCATTGCTGGTAATCCTTTTGTCCCAGGTAAAGAATTCCGGGCATAACCAGGTCCAGCAGCCGGTCCACCACCATACATACCCCCTGGAAATGACCGGGACGGTATTTCCCTTCCAAAATGGTTTCAAGGTATCCTAAATCGTATTGCAGCGAACGGTTATAACCGGCAGGATATATTTCATTTACATCGGGCAAAAAAAGCAGGTCACAGCCGGCCTGTTCCAACTTTTCAATATCCTTATCGAGGGTTACAGGGTATTTTTTCAGATCGGCCGGATCGTTGAACTGGGTGGGATTGATAAAAATGCTGCAAACCGTAATATCATTTTCATTCAAAGATTCCCGGATGAGTGAAATATGTCCTTCATGCAGGGCTCCCATCGTGGGTACAAAACCGATACGGCAATCATTTTTTCGCTGAGCATCAAGCCATTTATGAAGGTCTTTTGCTTTTTTAAATAAAATCATCGGTGTGGAATGTTTAAGCCGGTAACCGGTTCTCAACTGCAATTCGCTGAAAAATAGCTACCTTTGCTGCCTTTTACAGAAGGGACTAAATTAAAAAGGGACGCCCATGTCAGCAAAGAAAAGAATTTTATTCATCGCCAATGAAATGTCACCCTACCTGGAGCTGACCGAATTTTCAGAAATCGTGAACAAACTGGCCATTAAGGCCAACGACAATAATTTCGAGGTTCGCTGCATCATGCCCCGCTTCGGCATCATCAACGAACGCCGCCACCGGCTGCATGAAGTGGTCAGGCTGTCGGGGATCAATGTCTCGGTCGATAATGACGACCTTCCGCTGCAGATCAAGGTCGCCTCGCTCCCCAGCGCCCGGCTGCAGGTTTATTTCCTGGATAACGAGGAACTCTTCAGAAGGAAATTCGTGTTTCATGACGAGAACGAAAAATGGTTTGAGGATAATGACCTGAGAACCGTGTTTTACTGCAAAGGCGCGCTGGAAACGGTGAAAAAATTCGGATGGCCACCGGACATCATTCATTGCAGCGGCTGGATGACCGGGTTGATTCCGGCTTACCTGAAAACCGTTTATAAGAAAGAACCGGTTTTCTCACACAGCAAGATCGTGTATACCATTGGTCAAAACACCTTCAGGGAAAAACTGGGCAGCGGGTTTATAAAAAAGGCGCTGATCCATGCATCGCTGAAAGAAAAAGATCTCGAGGTTTTCAAAGAAGGTACCAATACAGCCATGTTCCGCGGTGGTGCCAGCTTTGCCGACGCCATCACTTTCGGAGCGGAAAAGATTGATAAAAAACTGGTGGATGAGTTTTCTAAAGTGCGGGGAAAGAAGACGTTGCAATATGATCCGGAAGGAGATTTAACAGACTATTTACAACTCTATAGCGACCTTGCGGGCAAATAAAAAATAACTAACCCTCACTAAACCTGTTTTGTGAAGAGACGTTCCCTGGTATTATCTTTTGCCGCTCTTATTACCGCGATCGCTTTCATTTTTACCGCCTGCCGCAAGATCAATGAATTCACGGAAGTCGGGGGTGGTCTTATCCCGCCCATTGATAATATCAATACGTTCGACACCAGTATCAATGTACAGGTCTTTAATGATACATTCGGCATTCTAACCGATTCCCTCCGTATGAACAGTTCCGACAGGCATTTCCTGGGACTGATCAACAATGACCCCATTTTCGGGAGAACCAACGCCGAAGTTTACCTTGAACTCAAACCCGGATCGAACGATTTTTTCAGTAACGGTTCTTATCCCTTCGCAAGAAAAGACAGTCTTTACGTCGATTCCATCGTATTGGTGCTGGATTATAAAGAACGTTACGGCGACTCCCTGACCCCTCAAACGATAAATGTTTATGAACTGAACCAGGCATTTAAGACCGATTCGTCTTACCTGGTGAGGCAACAACCGTTGGGTTACGGCGCGCAGCTGAACCCCGGAGGACAACTCATTTTCCCGAATCTGCTGGACGATTCTGTCAAAGTTTTCAGGGACACTACGGCCGGCCAGCTCCGGCTGAAGCTGGATACCAATTTTGCCCGCCGGATGATGAATTACGATACTTCAAATGCGTATCGTTCCGATTCGGCATTTAAAACCTATTTCAAGGGATTTGCCGTACGATCCGTCAGTTCCGGTAACGCGATCCTCGGACTGGACCTACAGGGTGTCAACACCAAGCTGGCCTTTTATTACCGCTTTCCAAAAACAGGCGGGGGTGGCGATTCGGCTACGGTCACTTATTTTACCTTCTTTTCACAGTGTAAATCGGCCAATTACGTAAGCAGGGATTACAGCGGTACCCCCGTTGCGGCCGCCGCCGGTGTTACCGTCCAGGCTCCCATTGCCTTTGTTCAAAGTTCACCCGGCACTTTTGTCAATATTAAAATTCCCGACTTGCCGGCGCTCAGTAACCGGGTGGTTCACCGGGCGGAGCTGATCGTGGAACAGGTATATGACCCCAGCGACCTGATGTTTCCGCCACCGGCCAGGCTTTTCCTCGATGCGTTTGACCCAACCATCACCGGCAATAATAAATACCGGACCCCACCTTATTCACTGGACCTTTCACCTAACTCCGGGTTCGACCTGGTAGGGTATGGCACAGCTCCGCAAAATGCATCGGATCCTTTCGGCAACCCGATCAAGGTCTGGAAATTCAATCTCTCCCGCTATATCCAGCATATTGTAACCGGTACCCAAACTTCCTATGATCTGCGTCTCTATGCGCCGTTGTCCGTGGCGCTTAAAACACGTTCATTGGGCATCAGCGGCGATTTTGATGTCAGCGGTGTATATGTGGGCAGTTCCATAGCCAATGGCCGGGTACGCCTGGGGGGAGGCAATCACCCTACTCAGCGAATGCGGCTGCGGATCGTATACTCCAAACTCTGATAAGTTATCAAGATATGTTCAAAAGCCCCGGGTATATTGCCTGGGGCTTTGCTCATTTTATGCGGCAGCCTTATCTTTGCGACCTAAAATTTCATACATGCCTTATTTGTTTACATCCGAATCCGTGAGTGAAGGACATCCCGATAAAGTGGCCGACCAGATCTCAGATGCCCTGATCGATAATTTCCTGGCATTTGACCCCCAGTCCAAAGTGGCCTGCGAAACGCTGGTGACCACCGGCCAGGTAGTGCTGGCGGGTGAAGTGAAATCAAAGGCTTACCTGGATGTCCAGGAGATCGCCCGTGGTGTAATCCGGAAGATCGGGTATACAAAAAGCGAGTATATGTTCGAAGCGAGCAGTTGCGGAGTGTTATCCGCCATCCACGAACAATCCGCCGATATCAACCAGGGGGTGGACCGTAAGAAAAAGGAAGAGCAGGGGGCCGGCGACCAGGGCATGATGTTTGGCTATGCCACCAATGAAACGGAGCACTATATGCCGTTGTCGCTCGATCTCGCGCATAACCTGCTGATCGAACTGGCCGCGATCCGCCGCGAAAAGAATTCTAAAATGCCGTACCTGCGTCCCGACGCGAAAAGCCAGGTAACGCTGGAGTACGATGACCATAACAAACCGGTTCGCATCGATGCCATCGTGATCTCCACGCAGCACGATGATTTTGACAGCGAAGCCAAAATGCTGGCCCGGATCAAAAGCGATGTCATTAATATCCTGATTCCCCGTATAAAGGCCAGGTACAGGAAGTATGCAAAACTGTTCAACAGCGATATCAAGTACCATGTCAATCCCACCGGCAAGTTCGTGATCGGTGGGCCGCACGGTGATACAGGATTGACCGGCCGCAAGATCATCGTGGACACATATGGTGGAAAAGGAGCCCATGGTGGTGGCGCATTCAGCGGAAAGGATCCTTCCAAAGTGGACCGTTCGGCCGCTTATGCCACCAGGCATATAGCCAAAAACCTGGTAGCCGCGGGTTTATGTGATGAAGTGCTGGTGCAGGTTTCCTATGCGATCGGGGTGGCACGACCCACCAGTATTAACGTAAATACCTACGGCACGGCCCGGGTAAACATGAATGACGGGCAGATCGCTAAGATCGTCGAGGGACTTTTCGATATGCGTCCCTATTTCATTGAACAGCGGCTTAAACTCCGTAACCCCATCTATAGTGAAACAGCGGCTTACGGTCATATGGGCCGCATGCCCCGCACAGAGGAAAAAACATTCGTGTCGCCCGATGGCAAGACGGTTACCCGTAAAGTGGAATTATTTACCTGGGAAAAACTGGATTATGTCGGGAAGGTGAAAAAAGCCTTTGGGCTTAAATGATAATGCCAACCAGGTTTCAAACCCTGCCGGCCGCTATGCCGGGAGGGTTTTTTGTTTCATTAACTTAGCATGGTGAAAAATTTCAGGCACCCTTCACGTCCCAAAAAAAGTTCACTGGTCATTGGCCCCCCGGCCGTCATCGCGGCGCTGCAGGATAACCGGCCCCTTGATCGCATTTACCTGGATACAAAGGCGCAGGGCAAAGAAATACAGGAGATCAAAAAGCTCGCATTACAGCAGGCCGTTCCCGTCAATTACGTTCCCGGCGCAAAGCTCGACGGGTTCAATATCACGGGGCATGAAGGGGTTGTCGCGCAAATCGCCCGGGTGCAATACCAGAACCTGCAGGATGTTATTTCCCTGGTGACCGAAAGCGGGGTGCCTCCCCTGTTCCTCATTCTGGACGGGATTACCGATATCCGGAATATCGGCGGTATCGCCCGAACGGCGCTGTGCACCGGCGTACAGGCTATCATCATTCCCGACAGGGGGGTGGGAGCGCTCAATGAAGATGCGGTCCTTACTTCGGCCGGTGCCCTTGAACAGATCACCATTTGCCGGGTCAACAGCCTGATGAAGGCCGTGGACGAACTGCATATGAACGGAATCAGGGTATATGCCACCGATATGAAAGCCACGCAAATCATATCCGATACGGATTTCACCGTGCCCTGCGCCATCGTAATGGGCGGCGAAGAAAAGGGCATCTACCCGGCGCTGATGAAGATCTGTGATGAAAAGATCAGGATTCCCATGAAAGGGGATTTCGATTCGCTCAATGTATCCGTTGCCACGGGGATCATATTGTATGAAGCCATGAAACAAAGAATGTCATGACAGATCTTTCACGAGTGAAGCTTATTGAATGTCCGCGGGATGCGATTCAGGGATGGCCAAAGCCGGTTCCCACACAACTCAAGGTGGAATACATCAACTCCCTGCTCCGGGTCGGCTTTGATACGATCGACTTCGGGAGTTTTGTTTCCCCGAAAGCGATCCCTCAAATGGCCGATACAGGGGAAGTGGTCAGTCAGCTTGATTTAAGCGGCACCCGGACGAAATTGCTGGCTATCGTAGCCAATTACCGGGGAGCGGAAGAAGCCTGCTCCCGGGAAGAGATTCATTACCTGGGATTTCCCTTCTCTGTTTCCGAAACCTTCCAGCAACGCAATACGAATGCAGGCATTGATGCATCTGCCGCCCGGGTGGAGGAGATCCAGAACTGTTGCGTTAAAAACGGCAAGCAACTGGTAATCTATATTTCGATGGGATTCGGTAATCCTTACGGGGATCCTTATGATGCGGACATCGTTTTTGAATGGGTGAATAAACTCGTGAGCATGGATATCGGGATCATTTCGCTGGCCGATACGGTTGGACTGGCCGAGCCGCAGCAGGTATACGATATTACTTCCTACCTGGTGGAATCGCTGCCGGGTACCGAAATCGGAGTGCATCTGCATTCCACGCCACAAAACTGGAAGGAGAAAATGGACGCGGCCTGGCGGGCCGGTTGCCGCCGGTTCGATGGCGCACTGAAAGGTATCGGCGGATGCCCCATGGCGGATGATGAACTGGTGGGGAATATGGATACCGGTTTAATGATTGGCTACTTTAAAGATATGGGAGTGGAAACCGGGATTGCGGAGGCCGCCCTGGAAGAAAGTCTGCGGATAGCGGAGAAAGTTTTTATTTAGCATGCTATGGGTGCTTCTTCGGTACCCGGCTCTGATTACTGTTAATTGGGAGGAATGGATTTATTATTAAACATTGATCTAAAAAAACTACCTGAGCGTATCGGTTACCGGGACAAGATCCTGCTGACAGGCTCCTGCTTTACCGAACATATCGGCAATGCGCTCTCCGAACTTAAATTCAACGTACTGCAAAACCCCAATGGCATTTTATTCGGACCCGATGCAGTATGCAAAAGCCTGCTTTCCTACATTGACAACAGGCAATACGGCGAGGAAGATCTCTTTTACCTGAATGAAGTCTGGAACAGCTGGGATCACCACTCCCGTTTCTCCCATACCAGCAGGCAGGAAGCGGCCCGGATCATCAATGAGTCGCAGCAGAATGCCCATTCGTTTCTAAAGGAAGCCGAATGGCTCCTCATCACGTTAGGTTCGGCTTTTACGTATGAACTAACCGCGGATGCCGATACCGCGACGACCGGGTTTGGCAACGGGGTGGCCAATTGCCACCGGGCGCCGGCCCGATGGTTCAGTAAAAAAATGCTGGGGATTGATGAGATTACTCAAAAACTGGAATACTGCCTGACATCCCTGAAAGCATTCAACCCGCGGCTCCGGTTCATCTTTACGATCAGCCCGGTGCGGCATATCCGCGACGGGGTGGTGGAGAATAACCGGAGCAAGGCCAGGCTGATAGAATCGGTACATGCAGTCGTGTCAAAGTTTGACTACGCATGGTATTTCCCTGCTTATGAACTGCTGATCGATGTACTCCGGGATTACCGCTTCTATGATATCGACCTGGTACATCCCAATTACGCGGCCACCCAATTCGTGATGGAGAAATTCACGGAAAATTGCATTGAAGAAGATGCTCAGCAACTGATGAAAGAAATAAAGGCGATCGTTACAGCCCGGAAACACAAGGCCTTTCAGCCCCATACGAAAGCACATGAAAATTTTCTCCGGGCGAATCTCGACTCGGTTAACCGGCTCGAGGAATTATATCCATTTCTTAATCTTTCGAAAGAGCGGTCCTATTTCTCCGGTTCAGGTCATTAAAATCCGGGTAAAGAATCCCTAAATTCGTACGCATGGATCAGGAAGACCTGAAATATGAATACACGGAACGATTTGGCAGGCGCCCGGAATATGTTTATTTCTGCCCGGGAAGGGTGAACCTCATTGGCGAGCATATCGATTATAACGGCGGGCAGGTGATGCCACTGGCCATTTCTTCCGGCACTTACCTGGCTGTCGCAAAAAATACGGATAAACGGCTGCGTTTTCAATGCCTGAATTTTCCCGAATCAGTTGAACTGCACCTGCAGTCATCCTACAGCAAAACCGGGAACGAATGGTTCAACTATCCCCTTGGAGTCATTGACCGGGTCCTGCAGGATGGTCATGGTATTTCCGGGATGGATATGCTTTATTACGGGAACCTGCCTATCGGCGCGGGACTGTCTTCGTCGGCTTCCATTGAGGTGCTGACAGCCTTTGCGATCAGTGACATGTTCGGGCTGGACCTATCCAAAAAGGAGCAGGCCGTCCTCTGCAAAGAGGCCGAGAACAATTTCATGGGTGTCAACTGCGGCATCATGGACCAGTTTGCCGTGGCGATGGGGAAAAAAGATAAGGTCATCCTGCTGAACTGCGATACCCTTGGGTACGAATACCTTCCCTTCGAAACAGGCCCTTTTTCATTGATGATCATCAATACCAACAAACCCCGCCTGCTGGCCGAATCAAAATACAATGAACGGTTCGCGGAATGCGGAGCCGCGCTGAAACTGCTGAAACAGGAATTGCCCGTGCAAACCCTTTGTGATATCTCTGTGGCTGATTTTGACCGGTACCGGTACCTGCTCGGCAACCCGGTGCTGGAAAAAAGGGCCCTGCATGTGATCAGCGAAAACCAACGCGTGAAGGACGCGGTTATTGCCCTTCAAACAAATGACCTTGAAATACTGGGTAAACTGATGATAGCCTCCCACAATTCACTCCGGGATCATTATGAGGTAACCGGTCGCGAACTCGACACGATCGTTGAACTGAGCATGAGCTTTCCCGGCTGTATCGGGGCCCGGATGACGGGCGCCGGTTTTGGCGGTTGTGCCATTGCCCTGGTGAAAAGCGCCGGGTTGGAGGAATTCCAGTCGATGTTGACGGAAAATTACCAGAAAAAAATCGGGTACCCGCCTTCTTTCCTTGTCACATCAGCCGAAAATGGCGTTAGAGCCTTGTGATCCATCCGTTTTCGTATTTTTAATTTACATGGATTTTTTATGTTACTGAATTCTCGCTGCATTTACAGGGATCCGCATTTGACATTAGTTTTCCTGCTGATCGTTATATCAGCCGGTAACTGTTTTGCACAATACAACGGCTGGAAAAAGAATCCCGACGGCACCTTTGTCGTGGGCGGCTGTTATGACGGCTTTCAGCGTAACCCCGATGGTACTTACGTTCTTGGGGGCGGTTTCGACGGTTTTATGAAAAACCCGGATGGCACTTATGTTGCCGGTGGCGAGTACAATGGTTATTTCCGCAACCCGGACGGCACCTATGTATTGGGTGGCGCCTACAACGGTTACCAGCAGAACCCGGATGGAAAATACGTGGTGGGAGGTGCTTATAATGGTTACCAGCGCAACCCGGACGGCACCTATGTGCTGGGGGGTGCTTATAACGGGGCCCAGCAAAATCCGGACGGCACCTGGGTGCTGGGTGGGTGTTATAACGGGTATAAGCAAAATCCCGACGGCCGGTATGTAGCAGGAGGGGCGTACGACGGTTTTCTGAAAAACCCGGACGGCACCTATGTACTGGGTGGATCCTACAACGGGTTCCAGGTAAATCCGGATGGAAAATTTGTGGTTGGGGGCAATACCCACTCGGGCTGCAAAAAGTGTAAGTAACCTGTTTGATAGAATAACTCCTATCTTCTCCTCAGCATAAAAATAAAATCCCCGCCTTCATCCCCGGTTTCGGCGATCACCCCATCCTGGGGTACCACCGTGGAATTATTGATCACCGCGGTGCGGAAACTATCAAACAGTTGCTGCGAAGAAATGAACGGCGCGGAGTTTTCCCTGAGCCGTTTGAGAAAATATTCGAGAAACACGGAATTATCCGGAACCACGGTCATCGTACCGCTGGTGATGGCCCGCCGGCTGGGCATCCGGTAAAGCACCTGTATGTCCTTCGTGGCGCTGGCCAGGTCATCGCCACCCCTTGTCCTGAAAATCCCCCCGCTGAAACAGGCATCCGAGATCAATAGCGTATGGGCGGATTTTATACTCCTGATCTGTTCGCGAAGATCACTATTGGACAACCAGGTGGACGGATCATCCCGCAACGCATCCTTTGCCCACCAGTAACCCTGTTTGGCGTCTTTGTCCCAGAAACCATGACCGGCATAAAAGATCAGCAGGTTGTCGTTGGGACCAATGATCTTTCGCAACCGGTACAATTCGGAAATAATCTTTTGCCGCGTGGGATTGAGCATCAGGAAGGTGGTGGAATCGGCGAAGGTGTACCGGGTTAGAAAAATATTCCGAACCTGCATGGCATCCTTTTCCGGGTTTTCGAGATAGAGTTTGGGATCATTGTACTTTGACACCCCGATGATCAGCGCGAAATATTTTCCCCCGGGTTGTATTCCTTTTTTAGATCCCGCCTGGGTATCCGTTTTATTTCCTGTACGGTTTGAAGGATCATCCGGTTCAGCGGCCATTCCCGGATCGTCTTTTCGCAGGTAACTGATCCGCAGTTCGTCGACATTGACTTTTCCGGAAAACCCGACATTCAGTTTCCCGGGTGTTTCGGAACGAATGAATGCGGTGGATCCTGTGTTTTTTTCGTCAATAAAATAATACAACGTAGAGCCGATCTTCCGGATCGTATATTTATTGAATTTCGATTTTTCGGACTGGACACCGAATGATTTTATATGCGAGCCGCTCCAGTAAACCAGTGAACCCGCACCCGCCCGTATCTCCCACCAGTAATTGTTCCAGTGTACCTGCCCCGGCAGCAGGGCGGAGGTGGAAGCGGCGATGAATTCAATTTCAAAATCCTTTGTCTCATCAACCGGGATGGACATGGCCGTTTTGGGAGTCTGCATGTTGAGCCGGTCGGAGATGACCAGCATCCCCTTGTCCCAAAAACCCTGGGGCAGGGGCCAGGCAGTGCTGCGGGTATCGAAATTTTCTGCCAGTATCGTTTCCCTGTAAAGTTCACTGTACCCGGGTTGTCCCGAAACAAACAGACCGGCCGTTACAGTGAACAGCCATACAAGCAGCATGCTTCGATATGTGTTTCGGAAAGGCATTCCTGGCAAACAGGTCTATCCCCGATTTTAATATTTGAAAAAAGATCAGCCCTGACGGTTTTCCCCAGGGCTGATCCATGCGTTTACTTTGTTATGATAATGGCCGTCGTGGCCAGGTCCGGCCGTTCAATTTAATTGGCCAGTTTGGTCGTTAGCTCATCAATGAAACCATCGTATTTTTTCAATATCCTGCCAAATGGTGAATATTGTTCATCTGCACTGAATGATGTACCGGCACGCCGCGACTCTTCCGAAATGAACTTGATCTTGAACGCAAGCGGATCTTCGGAAGACAGTTTAATGATGACCCGGGTGCGGATCGTATTGTTCCCCTTCATGAATGTCTGTCCTACCCAGGCGGTTCTCAGATAACCTGATTTTTCATCATTGTTTTCCAGCACGTCGAATTTGCTGAGTACGGTAGATACGATGAGTTTCCAGGCTTCTTCCCGGCTTTTCCCTCTTTTCACGCTAAGGAGGATCTCGTTGTTCGCCACATCCGACTGAATGGAGGAGGTGTAAGATTCATCGGCCTGCAACTGGATATAATCCGATTTGGGAGGGGAGGACATTCCCTTTTTATCGCAATAGGTCCTGGTTTCCTGGATATAACCTTCGAGTTTTACCTCTACACGCACGCAATCGTTTTTAGGCACGGTAACAACCACACTGCCTGTTCCGGTCAGTACACCGTTGATATAAATACGGGCGGTCTGCGGATCGGTGGTTACGGATACTTTGTCGGGACCGGAAACGGGAGGTTCGGGTGCGGCTAAAGAACGGGTGGTGCTCATAAAAAACGCGGAAAGAATGGCACTAAGCCCTAACACTGATTTTCTCATATTGTGGTGGTTTTGTTTTGGTTGATGAATTTAGGCCATCATGCCCAAAATAGCAAATCAAAGGGCCATTTTCGGCCGATAAATGTGGGTAAATTATGTGATCAGTGAAAATGAGTAGTTTTTCTGGAGAAATTCCTCCAATGCCTTTAACAGGAATAACTGGTTGGTGGCCCGGTGCAAATTTTGACCGGGGTACTGCGTTTTATAGTAGATATCATTAACGTGATAATCAGTCAGAAATCGCAAAGCCTGCATATAGATCATAATGAGGCCTGCGCCATGTATATGCTTTTTTTCCGGCATTGATAATTGTTCTCCCATCATACCGTAATAGCCGTCCATGATCGCTTCATAATATTTCCCGCGGATTGCGATGGTTTCATGGTTTTTTTGATTTTCATCACAGTTCCCGGCCATGGAGCGGATCATATCACCGAGGTCTGAAAAAAAATAACCCGGCATCGTGGTATCAAAATCCACCGGGCCAATCACCCGGCCTGTCTTTTTATGGAAAAGAATATTGGATATCTTGGCATCGTGGTGCATCACCCGCCTGGGAAACTCATGCGATGCCCTGATATGCCGGAAAAAATGAAGATAAGACACCCGTTTCAACAAATCATCGGTGATAAAACCGGTCATAGCCAGTCGTTCGGGGTTTCCGCTACGCAACGATTCTTCAAATTGTTCAAACCGGAGTTCCAGGTCATGAAAACCGGGAATCACTTCCGTCAGTAGATCCATATTGAAATCCCGGAAAGTTGCGGGAATGCGGGCAAATGATTTAGCCGTGGCCCGGGCTTTTGCCGGTGTTTGCGCCACGGAATATGATACTCCATCTTCAATGAACCGGAAGGCCCTCCAGTATTCACCGTTTGTATCCCGGTACAGTGTTTCACCCTGCTGGTAATAAACAGGATGGGGAAGATCCAGTCCGGTCTTTTCAGTCACTGCAAAATCCAGCAAATTCAGATAATTGGACTGAACTGCGAATGGATCGGGGAAAACAAACCGGTTAATACGCTGCAAAAAGATCGCGGGCCGTTTCACCCGGGAAACTTTGTATGAATGATTGATAAGCCCATCACCGATCGCCTTCACCCGGAAAGTACCGTTTTCCAGCTGCGGGGAATCCGGTTCAAACCCTGTGAAGATTTTGAGCACTTCAGTCGGAACCTCTTCTCTGCTGCGGAGTTCTTTTTCAGTCATTGGCCTGCAAACAATGAAAATAGGAATTTAACGACCGGTAAAAAACTACAATCGATTGCGGGAAATTAATGGATACGGTCGCCGCGGGGGGTGAGCTTTTGCATGACGGAGGCTTCGTATTCCAGCCATTCGGCCCATCGACGGCGGACCTTCTCTTTGTCTATATATGTTTCGGCCAGTTCGATGAACAGGGTGTAGTGTCCCGCTTCACTTTCCATGAAACGGCGGTAGAATTTCTGTAAATAATGATCCTTCAGTCCTTCGCTCAGCCTTTTAAAGCGCTCACAGCTCCGCGCTTCGATCAGCGCCATGGTCAGTAACTGATCAAGCAGCCGGTCGGCAGGATCACCCCCTTTTCGCTGAAAATCCAGGAGGGCATTCACATACTCGTCTTTGCGTTGGGGACCGAGTTTCAGTCCCCTTTTTTGTAATTCGGCCAGAACCAGTCTGAAATGGCCCCATTCCTCGGTCACAATGGGTGATAAGTCCGAAACCAGTTTATCCAGGGTGGGGTAGCGTTGTATCAGTGAAATACAGGATGTTGCGGCTTTTTGCTCACAAAAAGCATGGTCGGTAAGAATCTCCCCGAGCGAAATGGCGGCCAGGTCGGCCCAGCGCGGATCCGTGGGAAGCTGAAGGCCCAGAATGTTACGTGCATCCGTGGAATATTCCATGGCGGTAAAGGTAGGTTATGTACTGAAAACCAGTGGCTACTAACCGGAACCTGCCTGTAAAAAAGGCGTACCGAACCTTTGCTGTTCGGCAATTTGGTCTTACCTTTGCCGCCTCAAATACTGGATGAAAAAATCGGATGAAATTTAAAAATTAAAAAGATGCCATTAACAAAAGAAAAAAAAGCAACTGT
>CAYRHU010000015.1:4766-54720 GCA_964424155.1 uncultured Chitinophaga sp. | reverse complement strand
TCTCACCCACTTTCAGAACCTATCCGTGAACATCCGTGTAATCCGTGGCCAAAAAAAACCCGCTTCCACAAGGAAGCGGGGCCGTTGACCGTGTCCATAGAGAAGTTATTTTCCAAACGTGAACCGTGCCGTAAAGCCTACAGCCGCCGGTTCAAAGTTGATATCGTTCACAATATTGAGCTCGGGCTTCCAGTCCAGCGAAATGTTCAGCGGGATATTGTTGAATTTGTAATCCAGCCCGATCACCCCCTGCGCCCCGAAATTGGGATCGGTGGTCTCCTTTTGGGTGGTGGGATTGAATTTTTTTACAAACGCGATATAACCCCCGCCGCCATAGAACCAGGAAAGTCCATCCGCAGCCAGTGGTTTGTACAGTTCCAGCATCGCGCCCAGGGCTAAGGGATCGCCAAAGGTGAAAAGGGCTTCGATAGCCGAACGGTCGGTAATGAACTGTTTAAAAGAAATGGAATTGTTCTGCAGGGCATTGGCGCTGCTCAGGCGAACACCCAGGGCCGTTCTGTAGGAAGACCCCTGCGCGCCGGCATCATTGATAAAGCCTGCCCCGGCGGCAAGCAATACCACAACTAAGAATTTCTTCATGGTGAATTGTTTGTCCTTTAAAACGAAAAATGGTGCCAGCAATGTTTAAAGAAAATGCAAAAATTGGGCGGGTCAGTCGACAGTCGACAGTCCACAGTCTACAGTCCACAGTCGACAGTCCAAGGTCCATGGAAAGAGCAATATAGAGCAGAATTCACTATAAGTAACTAAGAGTTCGAAACTCGCAGCTCGTAGCTCGCAGCTCGTAGCTCGCAGCTCAAAGCTCGCAGCTTCAGAACAACTCATACTTCGTCTTCGGCCTCCGGTTATCCATCCACCGGAACCCGGGGAGGCGCATGAGTGAGGGGTCTTTGTGTTTGATGGGCCAGATGGTGCCGTTGACGCGGGTGCGGAACACCACTTTACGCAGTTCTTTTTCGGCAAAATAGATATCGAGGATCTCCGAATAGGATTCATTGATCCCGGT
The DNA here is from genome assembly GCA_964424155.1 of uncultured Chitinophaga sp. Taxonomy (GTDB): domain Bacteria; phylum Bacteroidota; class Bacteroidia; order Chitinophagales; family Chitinophagaceae; genus JJ008. The sequence continues at coordinate 53,693 of CAYRHU010000015.1, read as the reverse complement.
ATAGGCGCTGTCTTCATCCTGTATATAATAAATACATCCCGCATTGCCGGCCGACCGGACCGAATCGATATTCCCTTCCGTGAACCAGCCGTCCATCCGGTTGGCCCTGACCTGGTTGTATACACCGGGTTCCAGCTGGTTTACCAGGAAGCTGTTCTCAAATGCCTCCACACGGTCGGCCTTTTTGTTCTTTGTATAAAGCAGGAGCGTATCACCGGTGATCTGGCTCTGTTTCGACCATACAACCGGATCCTGGTATAAGCGGAAAACGGAATCTTTAAAAGAGTAAAAAAGACTGTCGCCGATGGCCTGCAGCGAATCGGAGAAAATGCGCACATGCCGGTATCCTTCGAGGTAGCGGTTGGTGCTGTCTTTTTTGTTCACATTAACGACTTTCGTGCCCGTCACCGTATCCTTTACTAATGAATCCCTGCTTCCGTACAGATCGGTGAGCCGGGCGGAAAAGAGCGTATCCGCTGTTATATAGATGGAATCATTGTCCTGGCGGATGATCATTAATGGTTTATTGGTGGCAAGCGTTTTTTCATTTTTGCGGTCCTGCAGGATCAGCCCGGCAATGACCGTGGTGCCCTGGGCGGAATCGTTGACCACCGCGTTGCCGATCAGCTGCACGATTCCCGTGCTGTCGTCCGACGTGATCCGGTTGGCCGTATACCGTCGGGTGCCGTCGATCACGATGGGGCGCTGACCGAATTCCGCCTTGCCCGTGGCCAGGTTGTAATAACCTTCCCTTGTTTCGATCGTGCGGCCGCTGCTGTCCTTAATATACGTTTGCGCGATGAACCGCGTCATCTGTGTTTGCGTATTGTAGAGCAGTGAATCCGTCCGGATGGTATAGGCCGGGTCGGTCAGTACCACATTATTCTTGAAATAAACATCATGCAGGTCGGCATAATAGTATCCTTCGCGGCTGGTCAGCGTGGTTGATTTATTCACCACTTTGCCACCGTGCAGATAAGTGCCGATACTGGTGGTGAGATCATATTCCAGGTCGGGTGTGGTGAGGGTGCCCTTGCCATCGGTCATGCGCACCCCGCCGTCGAGATAGGCGATCCGCCGGTCGGTGAGGTAGCGCAGGTGACTCGCATACACATGCACGGTATCCGCATCGTTGATATGCACGTTGCCCCAGGCTTCGAATGTGCGGGTGTTATTATTGATCACGCAGCTGTCGCAGAAAAAAAGCGCGGTTCCCTGTTTCAGTTTTACATTCCCCGCCAGGATCTGCAGTTGCGTGGAATCATTCAGTTTCCGGAATTCCAGTTTGCGCACGCCCGGCAGAATTTCAACCGTCACCAGGCTGTCCGATCCCGCGCCTGGCGGCCCGGGAGCCACAGGTTCCTGGGAATAAACAGTTATTGCATGCAGGAACAGCCCGGCAGAACAAATGATCCGGAAAATATTTTTGTATGACATGGAACAGCTACTTGGTCGTATCCTTTGGCAGGGGCGAAGTTAATGCCCCGCCCTTGTCTTTTTTGCCAAAGATGGACAAATTAACGTAGCGTTTGGGGTGGGTGCGGAGATCATCAAGCAGGATTTCCAGGCTCAGCGTGGCGTTCTTGAGGTTATTATAAAGAGTCTTGTCATTGATCAGGGCTCCGAGGGTGCCGTCCTTGCTGTCCATCTTGCCGAGGATAGTCTTGAATTGAGTGATCGTTCCCTTCAGTTCGTCGATCGTGGGTTGTATTTCGAGCGCGGCCAGTTTCTCCGATGCGGTTTTCGCGTTTGCGATCGTGGCATTGATCTCATCGGTGTTGCTCTTCAGGCTTTCGGTGAGCTGCTGCGCGTTGTTCAGCGTTTTCGCCAATGCGCCGGTCTGGTTGTCGAGCAATCCGTTCAGGGCGCTGCTGGCGCGGTTGAGGTTGGCCAGTGTCTGTTCAATATTCTGCCGGTTGCCGGTATTCATCACTTTGTTTACATTTCCCAGTACGGTATTCAGCGTATCGAGCGAATTACGCACCTTGGTCAGGGTGGGAGTGAGCTGCGCTTTCACGTCATCCAGTATCCCCACATCCACGCGGGTGGTGAGGGTATCGCCGGGTTTGAGATAATCGGTGCTTTTCCCTTTTTCGATCTGGATAAAGGAAGCGCCCACCAGCGGCGTGGAAATAAGGGCTTTTGAATCGCGGGGTATATTCACTTCCTGCGTCAGGTTGATGGTGGCCACGATGCCCGACATGTCCTTGTCCTTGACATCAAGCCCGTATACAATTCCGATCACATACCCGTTGATCTTGACTTCATTCGATTTGGACAGTGACCCCAGGTCATTGAACACGGCATAGATCTTCTTGCTTTTCTTGAAGATGTCTTTTCCCTTCAGGAAATTGAACCCGAGTATCAGGATGGTGAGGGCGGAGATGGTGAGCACGCCTACCTTGGTCTCGTTGCTGATCTTCATTCGGTTATGTTTGCCGGTTTTTGCTTTGGAGGGGCAAATTAGCTAAATATTTTTTAATCGGATGACGGCGCCGGTTTCAATCGTGTTTGGGTTAATTATTTGAACCACATAGGACATAGAACACATAGATTAACACATAGAGTAAGTTTATACAGGTTTATCATTATGTCGACTGCGGCGCTATGTCCTTTGAGGTTTTAAAATTATTTGAAATTTTAAAAGGGCACACTTCCAGGATAGACCGTATGGCAGGTGTATGCAGATCAGGATTCCTTTTTCATGAATAAAAATCTAAGGAATAAATATTTTTTAAATGCAGGTACCGCTATAAAGGATCAGTTGATACAATGTGCGGGAGTAAAAGATCCAAAGTGTTCTTTGTGTAGAGGCAATGGTTGGTTAGGCAGTGACATCCGTGCCACAACAGGCAGACATGAACTAAAACTCTATTTACTTTATATACTTTCCCCAACACCAACACTCACTTCACCTGCCCGGCCCTTTCATTCTTCTCCACCATTTCCAGGAACTCCTTTGTTGCTTCGGTGGAATAAGGATGGGCGGCGACGCCGTCGAGTTTCCCGTCCTTTTCCTCTTTGTTCCCGTCTTCGGCTTTTTTCTCCAGCCAGGCGATATAGTTTTTCATCGCAGCGATAATACAGTTCGAAATCTCCTGCTGACCTTCCTTGCTGTTCAGGTAAGCCTCTTCTTCGGGATTGCTGATGAAACCGGTTTCAATAAGTACGCTGGGCATGGCCGTGGCCTGCAGTACCCAGATACCCACTCCGCGCTGGCGTACATCCCGGTCTACCCGGCCCACTTTTACAAACTCATCCTGCACCATACCCGCAAAAGTGGCGCTGCGCTTGAAATATTGTTTTGTTTTAAGCAGCGCCATGGCCACGAACTCGGGCGTGTTGACATCCACGGAACCGTAGGTTTCCCTGTAATTCGCTTCCGTCAGCATGGCTGCGTTTTCCCTGACGGCGAGTTCCTTGTCTTCGGTCTTGTGAGCGCCCCAGATATAGGTTTCCGTTCCCCTGGCCTTGCTGGGTTCGGTCCAGTAACGGTATTGAGGTACTTCCTTGGTTTTCTTTTTCCGGTTTTTACCCTTGCCGGTATAATAAGTTACTTTCTTGTAGCCCACGATCTCGGACCGGCGTTGAGGTGGTGCGGAGTTCACATGGATGCAAATAAAAAGGTCACCTTTATTTTCATTGGCGATCTCGGCGCGGCGGTAAAGGGAGGTGATCTTTTCGGTCGGGCGGGTCTCCACGATCCGTATCTCGGGGAATTCCCTCGCGATATCCTGTACCAGGATCTTGGAAACGGCGAGGCAAATTTCATCTTCCCAGGAATAAGCGCCCTTAGCGCCGTTATGGCCGCCATTCTCCATAATGCCGTGCCCCGCATCCACGATCACGGTGCGAAGGATGGTTTGCTTTTCCCGGTCCTTACCCTCATTCATGAAGGAAAAAATAGTGATGCTCAGCGAAGCGGCCAGGAAAAGTAGAAAGGTTCGTTTGATCATGCTACTTGGGTTTTTCGGGTATCCGGAATACATGGCCGGCAATAAACAGGTTCGAACTTTACCGGGCCTTAACGACTTGAATTTTAGGGCTCATTTCACAAATTGTTTGCCCCGCTTCACCGGATATGGCGGCTTTATGAATTACATTTGCCCGATACCTGATGAAGCAACTGCACAAATTTAGGCCAATTTATTTTTTTTACGGGCTGTTGGCTGCGGCGTTATTTTATGCACAAGCGTGGAAAACCGCTGCATCCGGTGTTTACAGACCGGATTTTCGCAAGGCTTTAACATTTGATGGCGACACAACCAAACCTCCTCCAAAAAAAGACAGTTCTCTGCTCATCGGGGTTGCAAAAGCCGATTCCGCGGGAAAAACAGCGCCTACCGATACAATCCGAACTTATATAAACGCCGCAGATACGGTCATATTGCCCTCCGCCGATACATCCGGAATCACCGTAAAGACGGATACATTCTCATTAAAACTTTCCAGGGATTCGCTCGACGCCCCGGTGAAATACGAAGCGGAAGATTCGGCCGTGGTGCTGATAAAGGAAAGAAAGATCCTCCTCTACGGGAAAACAAAAACGGAGTATAAGGATATCACGCTCACCGCTCCGAAAGTGGAGCTCGACCAGCAGTCGCAGGTGATCACGGCCGTAAACGAAAGAGACAGCACCGGGGCGATCACGGGGCAGGCTCATTTCAAGAGCGGCACCAATGCGTTCACCAGCGATACGATCCGGTACAACTTCAAAACACAGGTGGGTCTTACCAAAAATACGTTTACACAGGAGGGTGAGATCTATGTACAGGGCAGTACGGCCAAGAAAGTAAACGAAAACACCACGTTCATTCAGAAGGCCCGGTTCACCACCTGCAATCTCGACGAACCGCATTTTGCTTTCGTAACCCCGAAAATGAAAGTCATCAACAACAAGCTGGCCGTTTCCGGGCCCGCGCACCCGGAGTTTGAAGGTGTGCCGGTTCCCATCTGGCTGCCTTTCGGATTTTACCCGCTCAGCAAGGGCAGGCACTCCGGTTTGCTGCCGCCCCGCTTCAGCGCCAATGAACAATTCGGACTGGGACTCGAGGGACTGGGTTATTACAAAGTGCTCAGTGAATACTGGGACGTGAAAGTATTCGGGAATATTTATTCCTATGGCGGATGGCAGGCCAACCTGAATCCCACTTACCGGAAACGGTACCGGTATTCCGGTTCGTTTAACCTGAGCCTGATGTCGACCAAGTTCAACTTCCGGGGTGACCCCGATTATCTGAAGAACAAGAGTTTTTCGGTTACCTGGAGCCATGCCGTCGACGGAAAGGCAAGACCCGGCACCACTTTCTCCGCCAACGTAAATGCGGGCTCCACCAAGTTCAACCAGCTGGTGACCAACAATGCCCGGCAGAATTTCCAGAACCAGCTGAGTTCCTCGATCGCGTATTCAAAATCATGGACCGGCAAGCCCTATAACCTTACGTTGTCCGCCAATCATAACCAGAATAACCTCACCCGGCTGATCAATGTAAGCCTGCCCGATGCGGGGTTTACCGTCAATACGCTATACCCGTTCCAGGGAAAGAACGCCGTGGGTACGACCAAATGGTATGAGAAACTGGGTGTGGCTTATAACGGCACGTTCCGGAACCAGTTTTCCTTTTATGATACGGCTTTTCGCTTCGAAGACCTGATCGATACCCTCCAGTGGGGCGCCATGCATAATTTTCCCGTCACCCTCGCGTTGCCGCCCATACTGGGAGGCGCCGTTATCATTTCTCCCGGCGTATCCTACTCACAGGTATGGATCGCGCAGAAATTCCGGCGTAAATGGAATACGGCTACGCAGAAATCGGATACGGTGGTTACCAAGGGTTTTTTTACCGATCACCAGTTATCATTCTCCCTTAGTTTTAATACCGCCCTGTTTGGCACATATTCTTTCAGGAATTCGAGACTGATCGCCATCCGGCATGTGATTCGCCCTTCCATGAGCCTGAATTACAAACCCGATCTGTCCCGCAAACATTACTATACCGACACCATTTCGCGGGGTTTCGCGTACCGGTTCTCCGAATTCGCCGGGGCGTTGTACCCCGGTTTCAGCGAGGGGAAGACCGGCGGTATCGGTTTCGCGATCGACAATAACCTCGAAATGAAATGGCGTTCGAAAAAGGACACGGGCGAAAATGCCATCCGTAAAATAAAACTCATCGATGGCTATGGATTTTCCAGCGGGTATAATTTCCTGCGTGATTCGATGAAGCTGGACCTGTTCAATATTTATTTCCGGACCACCCTGTTTGACAAGGTGAATATAACGGCCAACACCGTGCTCAATCCTTACCAGACCAATGAATTCGGGGTGGATATTGACAAGTACGCCTGGGAAGGCGGTAAGTTCAAACTCGGCCGGCTCACCTATGGAAGTGTATCGGTGAGCACCAATTTTAAAAGCAAACCCCGCGATCCGAAAAAGGAAGAACTGAGAAAGAAACAGGCGGAGATGCTGCTGGATGATCCCTCGCTGGTGGCCGACCAGCGCCGGCTGCTGGAATATGCGCAGCAGAATCCTTCCGAGTTTGTGGATTTTAATATTCCCTGGCAGGTCAACATCGGCTTTTCACTTTCTTTTACAAACCGGCTGAAACAGGACCTGAGCGGTTTTGAAAAGGATTTCACCTCCAACATGAATTTCAGCGGCAGCTTCAATCTCACCCCCAAGTGGAATTTTTCCATGAACGGATATTATGATTTTGATACGAAACGGCTGCAGATGTTCCAGATGGGCATCACGCGCGACATGCACTGCTGGCAGATGTCGATCGACGTAACGCCCGTGGGTCTGTTCCGGTTCTTCAGTTTCACTATAAGTCCCAAAGCCTCTGTGCTGCAGGATCTCCGGATCAACCGAACCCGGTCGTTCCCGGCTTTTTAACGCTGGTGACGAACAAAATGATCGCGCATTATTTCGAACACTTCCTGCTTTATCTGTTCAACGGATTTGTTCCCGCTTTCTACGGCGGCCAGGAAATGTATTTCCAGCGCGTGTGGCCGGAACCAAAAACCTTTATCGGCCGGCAGCACTTTTTGTGTGTTGAGCAGGATCGCGGGAATGATGGGGCAGCCGGTTTCCACGGCCAGCCGGAATGCGCCGTCGTGAAATTTCTTCAGCGGTTCCCCGCTGCGGTTGCGGGTGCCTTCGGGATAAACGGACATATGCATGCCTTTGGCGAGTACGGCCTTCATTTTATTATAGCTTTCGCGGCGGCTTTTTTCGTTTTTTCGGTTCACCAGTACGGCGCCTTTCATGTAATAAAAACCAAAGAGGGGAACTTTTACAAAACTTGATTTGGCGATGGTTTTATTGGGTCCGGGTATGAACGGGCAGGAAAGCGGGATATCCATCAGCGAATTGTGGTTGCAGGTAACGATACAGGCCTGTCCTTTTTTGAAATGCTCCCGGCCCCTTACTTTGATCGGGCATCCCACCAGCGGAAGCCAGATCCGCATCCAGAGCCGGGCGATGCGGATAAAAAGATCCTGGCCGGCAGGATTAGGGATCAGCCAGCAGAGCATCGAGGGGATATAAAAGACCAGGAACGTGATCACAAAACTGATCAGCGCCCAGGCTGCGAGAAGTCGCGCCGTTATGTTGGATATTCCTTTCATGTCAGTGTCCAGTCGATGGGATCGATCCCTTTTGACACAAGATATTCATTGGCCTTAGAAAAATGACGGCAACCGAAAAAGCCGGCGTTCGCCGAGAGAGGAGAGGGGTGGGCGGCACGCAGCACGAGGTGTTTGCTCTCATCGATCAGCGCCCTTTTCTCCTGTGCGAATTTCCCCCAGAGCAGGAACACCACGTTTTTCCTCCCGGCGGAAATTTTTTTGATAACGGTATCGGTAAATGTCGCCCATCCGATTTTGGAATGACTCATCGGTTCTCCGGCTCTTACCGTGAGAGAGGCGTTGAGTAAGAATACGCCCTGGGTGGCCCAGTGGGTCAGGTTGCCATGATTGGGGATGCGGAATCCAATATCGTCGTGCAGCTCTTTAAAAATATTCACCAGCGATGGCGGCGGGGGCACTCCCGGCTGCACCGAGAAGCAAAGCCCGTGAGCCTGTCCGGGACCGTGATAGGGATCCTGCCCCAGGATCACCGCTTTGACTTTGTGAAAGGGAGTTGAATTGAACGCGTTGAAGATCATCGGACCCGGCGGGTAAATGATCTTGCCCTGTGTCCTTTCGGTCTTGATGTGATTTACTATGTTCTCAAAATAAGGTTGTTTGAATTCATCTTTCAGCAATTCCTTCCAGCTGGCTTCTATTTTTACATCCATCGGGGCAACTTTGAGCGCAAGCTAAAAAAAATTACCTTTGCCGCTCGTTCTTAACTTATGGTCCGGTAGCTCAGCTGAATAGAGCAACTGCCTTTAACAATTGGAGCCTTAATCAGGAAACAAAACTGTTTAAGTGGATACCACCGTATCGGTGAACCCTTCCCCGTAATAGCGGGATGGCGACACCGAGGAAACTTTGGATCAGCTTTGTAACTTAGGATATGTTTAAACATCATACTAAGAACAAAGGTGACCTCGGCGTATTAAAGGTTAAAGTTGATTTATTTGAGCAGGGTTTTCTGATCCTGGTTCCGGAAACGGAGCATTCCCCGTTTGATCTTGTAATCTACAGGAATGGTGGTTTTAAAACGGTTCAGGTGAAATTCAGGAACCTTGCAAAAAGCGGTGTGCTTGAAATACCTTTTCGGAGCAGTTACAGCACTTCAAAAGGCGTGAAAACAAAGTCAGCGGATAAAACATTGATCGATATATATGCAGTGTATTGTCCGCAAACAGACGAATGTTATTATTTCAAACCACAGCAATTCAATAAATCGGTTACTTTAAGAGTAAATGCGTCACTGAACCATCAAAAGCGAAAAACACATCCCGCTTCTGAATTCAGGAAGGTTCCGTAGAGACTAAACGTGGTACACCTGTAATGGTGAAGTTATAGTCCAGACCACAAATTCCGCCCCGGCGGGAGCGGTGAAAACCGTAGCGGGTAAGCTAAGCAGTAGGTCCCTGGTTTGAGTCCAGGCCGGATCACGAAAACGCGTCATGATGTAAATTATGACGCGTTTGTTTTTTTCTCATCAACTCCCGACCCGCCTATGCAACGCTTCGGCATGCAAACTGTAGACTGTCGACTGTGGACTGTCGACTGTCGACTGTCGACAGTGGACTGTGAACTGTGAACTGTCAACCGCTCACTCCGGCAACCGAAACCCCTCCAGGTAAGCGTTCACTTTGTTCTCCGGTATTTCCTTCAAACAATATACATACATCACCCCGATAAACTTCCCGTCGGTCCAGGCTTTCACTTTCCAGTTGTTTTTTTCCGCATCTGCCCAGTAGTCCAGAATGCCGCGCGTATTTTCATTGTTGTTCAGCCGGTGTCCTTTCCCGTAGCCGGCGGCTTTCGTGATACCAAAACTTCCTTTAAGAAAATCAAGATAGGCGATCAGCAGGTCTTCGGACATTTGGAGGGATTCCGGCGGATTGACCAGTTTCACGCATATCGTGCCGTAGGTGATATCCTCTTTGGTGCATTCCCCGGCAAAGACCTGTGATGAATCGGGACTGCGGGAACTGTCAAACTTCATTTCACAAAAGGTATAGAGCGAGCATCCCGATGTGCTGATGGGTATTTTTTTCAGCGACTGTGAAATGGAAACTTGTATCCACCCGGTAAGGGATAGCAGCAGAAGAACTACTTTATTTGTCTTCATAGGTCAGTTATTATTTCATGCCGGGAAAACGCAGCCCTTCCAGGAAGATCCCGGTTTTTTTATCCGGCAATTCTTTCGCACTGCGTACATGCATCACACAGATGAATTTACCGTCGGTCCATGCCTTGACCTTCCATTTATTGTTGTCGGCGTCTTCCCAGGTATCAAATATGCCGCGGGTGGCTTCATTTTTGTTCAGCTTATGCCCCCTGTCATATCCCTTGCCCTTCACGATGCCGTAATCCAGTTTCAGGAAATCCAGGTAGGTGACCATCGTATCCTGGGCCGCTTCCAGGTCGGGGATAGGTTTTTTCAGTTTAACACAGTAAATGCCCCAGGTGATTCCTTCCTTTTCGCAATCATCGGCATAAACCGTGGAACCGTCTTCCAGGTCATACGCGTCGAACCGGCCCGGAAAACAATAGACCTGAACGGTACAACCGGTAGTGCTGATGGCTACCTTCGTGGCATCCTGTGCTCCGGCTGTTAAACAGGTGCCGGTCAGGATCAGCAGGTTCAGAAGGCGTCGCATACAATATTTTTGGTAAAGATAAACTGCTTGGCGGATTAGTTGCATGGGAGGGGAGGTTTGTGTCAGGTATATAAAGTAAAAAAAAGTATATAAAGTACGAAAAGGGGATCTGCGTTTTTGGTTTATATAATGAATATTAGCGGGGAGCGATTTAGGAGCTGGAATTCCGGTCAAAACGCTATAATTCTCCAAGTTTACCGGATTGATTTATTTTACGGGTCAAATTGACTGCCATGTCCCAACATTTTCATTACGGCACTGATACGCTGACGGTAGCCGGTGCCATCGCCCTCGCTTCCGGTAAGTTGAAAGGAATACTGGGTGAGGACGCCATCCGGAAAGTGAAGGCCAGCCAGGCATCGGTAAGGCAGATCGTGGAGGAAAACAAAACGGTGTATGGCGTCAACACCGGATTTGGCATCCTGGCGAATACAGTGATCGGGGCGGAAGATACCGCTACCCTTCAATATAAAATCCTGCAAAGCCATAGCGTGGGCGTGGGCGATCCGGTAAAAACGGAAATCGCCAAAATAATGCTTATCACTAAAGTGCATGCGCTGGCCCGCGGATACAGCGGGGTGCAATTGACCACACTGGAACGAATCATCTGGCATATCGATAATGATGTGATTCCCGTTGTGCCGGAAAAAGGAAGCGTGGGCGCCAGCGGTGACCTGGCCCCCCTGGCCCATTTGTTCCTCCCGCTGATCGGGTTGGGGGAGGTCCATCATAAAGGCACAAGGTATAAGGCACAGGACCTGCTGAAACAATTCGGACTAAAACCGGTATCACTGGGCCCCAAGGAAGGACTGGCCCTGATCAATGGCACCCAGTTCATATTATCCTTTGCGGTAAAGGCCGTACAGCGCATGCACAACTGCCTCGAAGCGGCGGATATTATCGGGGCCATGAGCCTGGAGGCCCTTACCGGTACCAAGGCCCCCTTCGATGAACGGTTGCATGACCTGCGACCTTTTAACGGGAATAAACTGGTGGCGCAGCGGCTTCGTTTGCTGCTGAAAGATTCGGAGATCATGCAAAGTCATGTGGACTGCGGAAGGGTGCAGGATCCTTATTCGCTCCGTTGCATGCCGCAGGTACACGGGGCCAGCCGGAATGCCTGGCTGCACCTGAAGGAACTGACGGTGACTGAGCTCAATTCGGTGACCGATAATCCCATCATCCTGTCCGCCCTGGATACGATCAGTGGCGGCAACTTCCACGGGCAACCGCTGGCCCTTCCGCTGGATTATGCCTGTTTTGCCGCGGCGGAGACCGGTAATATTTCCGACCGCCGCTGTTATTTGTTGCTGGAAGGAAAATGGGGACTCCCGATGCTGCTGATGAAAGACGTGGGACTAAACAGCGGGTTCATGATACCCCAGTACACCACGGCAGCACTGGTTACCGAAAACAAAACTTTGTGTTTCCCCTCCAGCGCCGACAGCATACCCACTTCACTCGGGCAGGAGGATCATGTTTCCATGGGAAGCATCAGCGGCCGAAAGCTGAACCGGGTGCTCGATAATCTTGAATTTATCCTTGCCATTGAACTGTTGTCGGCCTGCCAGGCCATAGAATTCCGCCGCCCGCTGAAAAGCTCCGCTATCCTTGAGTTTGCACACGACTATGTGCGTGATTTCGTGAGTTTTGCGGAAGAAGACCGCATTTTTGCTGAAGACATCAATAAAGTGGCAGGGATCATCCAGGATTTCTCTTTTGTGGAGCAGGTGGTCTCATTTTCGGAACGCAAAGGAATACGTCTGAACACGGGCTTTGAGTCATTTACCGTTGATTAAGATTCCCGATTCCCTTTCAGGTATAGCCTTCAATATGAATATATCCTTTTGATTTTTTTTCCGTGGACTTTCAAAGCACTGATTCAAGGGCCAGTTCCATCATAGGCAGTAAAGCGGTTTCTCTTTCCTCCGGTGAGATTTTCTGATGCGTGGGGATCACATCCGAAACGGTGAGCAGGGTAGCGGCCGATTTGCCCAGGTGACGCGCATTGGCGAAGAGCGCGAAAGCCTCCATTTCCACGGCCATGCATTTGTTTTTTCTGGCGATGGGGGGTACCCCTTTTTCTTCCCGGTAAAAAACATCGCTGGAGTGGATGTTAACGCTGCGCAGGGGCCGGTTCATACGCTGGGCCGTTAAATTAAGCTGATCAAAGGCAGGTCCCTGGTGTTTGAAGCGGTTCTTTTTATATCCGAAAGCGCATTCGGCATAAGTGGATTCACTAAAAGCGCGGTCCACGTTCACCAGGTCGAACAGCTTTAGTTCTTCTGTATAAGCGCCGCAGGTCCCGATGCGGATGATGGTCTCCACGTCAAACTGGCTGTACAGTTCATATGAATAGATGCCGATGGAAGGACAGCCCATCCCGCTGGCCCCGATGGTCAGCGTTTTACTTTTATACTCCCCGGTAAAATAAAAGGCGCCGCGGGTCTGGCTCACCAGCCGGATGTTTTGCAGGAATCGCTCGGCCATGAATTTGGCCCGTAACGGGTCGCCGGGCATAAGAACGATAGGCCCGATGTCCCCTTTTTGGGCGCTGATATGAATACTCATAGCCGGGTTTAATTTGGGTAACAAGATATATTATTTCTCAGAGAATAACGACTTTTGCAGGGGCTTCACGCAGCGTTTGTCCTGTTGTAACGCCACAAAAGAAAGGAATCGCTTCGCCGTGGCTCCACAGCGTTCGCCGCGGGAAAAAATCAATCAGTGCATCGGAAAAAATTAATTAAATTATATGAGCACAATGACACCATCCAGATACGACGCCCTCAAATACAAAACACCCACAGGATCACAGCTCAGCTGCAAAGGCTGGATACAGGAGGCCGCCCTGCGGATGCTCCTCAATAATCTAAATCCCGAAGTAGCCGAACGGCCCGATGAACTCATCGTATATGGCGGAAGGGGAAAAGCGGCCCGCAATTTCGAGGCCCTCGACAATATCATCAAAGCGCTGAAAGTGCTGGAGAATGATGAATCACTGCTGATCCAGTCGGGTAAACCGGTAGGAATATTAAAAACTCACAAAGATGCCCCCCGCGTGCTGATCAGCAACAGCCAGCTGGTACCCAACTGGGCCAACTGGAAACATTTCGATGAACTGGAACAAAAAGGACTGATGATGTACGGGCAGATGACCGCGGGCTCCTGGATCTATATCGGGAGCCAGGGTATCGTGCAGGGCACTTATGAAACTTATGCCGCCGCGGCCGACAAGCATTTCGGCGGAACCCTGAAAGGAACACTCAACGTAACGGCGGGTCTCGGCGGCATGGGCGGCGCCCAGCCCCTGGCCATCACCATGAACGAAGGCGTGGCGCTGATCGCGGAAGTGGAAGAGTGGCGGATCGACAAGCGGCTGGAGACAAAGTACCTGGATGAGAAATACACCGATATTGATGAAGCTATCGATAAGGCACAGGCGTACAAGACACAAGGCACAGGCAGGAGCATTGGGGTTTTATGCAATGCCGTGCATTTGCTGGAACGGCTGATCGAACGGAATATCGTGCCCGACACGCTCACCGACCAGACCAGCGCCCACGACCCGCTGATCGGGTACTGGCCGCATGAGATCTCTTATGAACAGGCAAAAATCTTAAGGGAACAAAACCCGCAGCAATATATGGATTACGCGTATCGTAGTATGTACCGGCATGTACAACTGATGATTGAGTTAAGAGATAAAGGCGCCGTCACATTTGACTATGGGAACAATATAAGGGCCCGTGCATTGGAGTATGAATCGCAACATAGCGGAGACCTGACGGCTCCGCCTTTAGGTGGCGGGGGAGGTATGTTCCCCGGCTTCGTGCCGGCCTACATCCGTCCCCTCTTCTGCGAAGGAAAAGGTCCCTTCCGCTGGGCTGCGCTGAGCGGGGATCCCCATGATATTGCCGTTACCGATGAAGTGATCATGAATTTATTTCCCAACAATAAAGGCATGATCCGCTGGATGAAGATGGCGAAGGGAAAGATCGCCTTCCAGGGACTGCCCGCGCGGATCTGCTGGCTGGGACAGGGCGAGCGGGAGAAAGCGGGTCTGGCTTTCAATGAACTCGTGCGCACCGGGAAAGTGAAAGCGCCCATCGTGATCGGCCGCGATCATCTCGACACCGGCTCGGTGGCTTCCCCCAACCGCGAAACCGAAGCCATGCTCGACGGCAGCGATGCTGTGGCCGACTGGCCCATGTTGAACGCGCTGGTGAATACGGCCGGCGGCGCAAGCTGGGTTTCATTACACCATGGCGGCGGGGTGGGGATGGGTTATTCCATCCACGCGGGGATGGTGATCGTGGCGGATGGAACGGAGGATGCCGAGGCAAGATTGAAAAGAGTGTTGAGGAATGATCCGGGATTGGGAGTGATAAGGCATGCGGATGCGGGGTATGATTTGGCGAAGGAAACAGCAAGGAAAAACGGACTGGATTTTAGGGAGCGATTATAAGACCGCACTTCAGAAAGGATTTAGTGAGATGAAATGATGCAAAAAGAAGTTCGTAAGACCTGCATTGATGGCATATTAAATAGCTATAGAAATGCGAAAGTCGAAAAACCAGATACAGGGCAAACAATCAGACATAATTGCAAGGTTTGTTCTCATTTAAATATGACTTATTTTACGCCAATTATTCTATAAAATAGCCACAGCATAAAATTGTTTTATGCGTTAGTATAATCATTCTTTCTTAAAGGGAATGTAACAAATTCTTAGCTCATAAATCGGTGCTGTAAAGACACTCGAGGCTTATCAAGTATTCATACGATTCAATGATTTCCCGGCAATTAAAATAATTTAATATGCCTGAAATAATTATTTTCATTAGAGTGAAATTCATATATTGAAACATATTCTTGATAATAACAATCGAATATGAAAAGAGTGCTTTTGTTTCTTATAATCCTGTCAGTACAATTTGCTTCTGGGCAAAGTAAATATGAAAAAGCCTGGGACTATCTAAATCAAAACAAATGGTCTGAAGCTTCTCAACTCCTGATGGAGTCACTCAAGGATCCTGCCAATTATGGTGATGCATATATTTCAGGACTTTACCTGGATACCTATATGGGTAAAGAATCCCAAAGACAAGATTTTAATGCTTCATTCTATGGCAAAGTTGAAAACCCTTATCCTTATATCTATGCATTATGGTTTAACCAGGCAGTTGTAGGTAGTACAGGAAAAAAGCATTTCCCGTATCAGCTATCCCTGGTCAATCAGATGTATGCTGATCCCAAAATACCCGGAACACTATATGCATCTGTTCAGCATCAGTTGGGGATGCATTATTTATTTTCACATGATTTCAAGAAGGCGAAATCTTATCTGGACAATGTCGGAAATATCAGGAATTGGCAATTCACAGGCCCATTTGAGAATATTTCTCAGAGTGGATTTTATAAGGACTATGGGCCAATCAAAAAACCTGAGCCGGACGCTATTTTTAAATCTCTGTCGAATGCAGATGTAAAATGGTTTACACCGGCTAGCGAGATCAGCGATGCATGGACCCCTTTAATCTATCAGTTTAGTAACACAACTTCTGTAGTCTATGCTCAGACATTTTTAAGCTCGGAAAATGATCTGTCTGTTTTCTGTTGCGCAGGAAGTTCGGGTTCTTTAAAAGTCTGGGTGAATGATCAGTTGCTGATAGCTGAACCAGTAGAGCGTACTACAGAATTGGATACATATATCACCCCCTGCCGCTTGAAAAAGGGCGTTAACAGGATCCTCGTACAGTTAGGATTTACAGATAATAGTTATCCCAATTTTAGTATACGGTTTACAGATAGTTCTTTCAAGCCAGTAAAAGGGCTTTCAAGCAAGGCGGAATATTCGCCATATTACCAGTCAGGCGAGATTAAACCAGAATCACTTGTTACACCTTTTGCAGAAAATTATTTTAAGCAAAAGATTAAAGTTGCGCCTGAAAACCTGGTCAATTATCTACTGCTTGCCGATGTTTATTTACGGAACAGCAAAGTAATTGAAGCAAGGACAATACTTGCTGAAGCTATACGGTTTGCCCCCGCAAACTGTTTGCTTAAAATGAAAATGGCTGAAGTCCTGATCAAGGAAGATAACCGCACGCTACTCCTGGAAGAAATCGAAAAGATCAAACAACTCGATCCTGGAAGTCTTATTGTGCTAGAGATAGAATTGAAGGACTTACTGAGAAATCAGAAATATGATGAGTTATCCAGGAAACTGTCAAAGCGAATACAACTATATGGAGAAGATGAATCCACGGCTGATCACACGCTTGCACTGCTGATACAGGAGAAGAAGTATGATGAGTTGATTAATGAAATAGATAAACTTTATGATAAATATCCATGGAATCGCGTTGTATTAGAGTTGAAGTATAACGTAAAGAAGAATGTGTACAAAGACAATAAAGGGGCGCTCAAGCTCTATGACATCTTTTTAAAAGAGAATTATAATTATCAGGCGTATAATAATTATATCAAGGAGTTAACCGAGATGGGGGAGAATGATAAGGCGTTGAAGCTAAGACACAATCTTTCTGAATATTTCCCATATTCACCTAATGAGTTCTATGAGTTGTCGAAATATTATTATAGTGTTAAGCAATATAATAAGGCTGAAGAATACATATTAAAGGCCATTGATTTGTCACCCTATTTTGAAACATATTGGGAGCTCCTGGGAGACGTACAAAGTGAAAAAAAGAATTTGACCGGTGCGTTGGAGACATACCAGCAATCGCTGAAATATGATCCTAACCAGTATTCGATAATCAATAAAATAAGAAAGCTAAATGGGAAAAAGGAGTCCTATGAACTGCTGGAACAACCCGACCTGGATGCTGTTATACGGGCTGATGATATTACCAAAGCCAAAAATATACATTACGGTTATTATTATATTCTTGATCAGAAAGATGTAATTCACCACCCGGGTGGGGCCACTGAAGAATATTTTAATACTGTAATAAGAATAACAAATGAAAAGGGAGTGGACAGGTATAAGGAATCTTCGATCTCTTATGGCAATTCTCAAACGTTGTTGATTGAGAAGGCAGAGGTTGTTAAAAAAAACAATGCCCGGTTAGAGGGTGAAAAGAATGAAAATGAGATAGTTTTTACAAATCTGGAAGCGGGTGATATAATAGTATTTAAATACCGGCTAAGGAGTTATGTGTATGGAAGGCTGGCAAAGCATTTCTGGGATATCTATTATTTCGCCGGCCCGATTTATACTGCTACTACCCGATATAGTATTTATGCACCTGATTCACAACCCCTTTACTACTTGTTCAGCAACAAAGACTTGAAGCCAGAGACATCCAATATAGAAAATTTTAAAAAATACACATGGGTGCTCCATAATCAGGAACCGGACAGGGATGAGCCAATTATGCCTGCGTTAGCTGATGTGTCTGCCGTACTACACGTTTCCACTATCCCATCATGGAATGAAATCGCAAATTGGTATAGCGACATTTCTAATAACAAAGCAGAAGAAGATTTTGAGGTAATTGCTTTGTTCAGGAAATTGTTTCCAGAAGGGGTTAAAGACATTACACAGTTCCAGAAAGCAAAAATTATCTACGACTATATACAATCAAATATCAGGTACAGTTCTGTTTCTTTTCGTCAAAGTGCGTTTGTGCCACAAAGACCTTCTGTGACACTCACGACAAGACTGGGAGATTGTAAAGATCTTTCAAGTCTTTTTGTGACACTTACACGCCTGGCCGGAATAAATGCACAAATGGTGTTGATAGATACACGAAATAATGGGCAAAAAAAAATAATACTGCCATCCGTGGAGTTCAATCATTGTATTGTTAAATGCGAGCTGGACAACAAAATATATTATCTCGAGCTGACAGATAATTATCTTCCGTTTGCCAGTTTGCCAAACAATGTTATTGGTGCTGCCATTCTGGAAATACCATATAAATCAATTACTGCAAATGCCGAAATAAAGTTACTACAGGCGTTAAACAGGAAGAAAGACATTGTTAAAAGAGAAATGTATATCAAACCTTCCGGAAATGATCTTCAGGTTTCAGTTCAAACTGTCAAGTATGGCGCAGCATCAGCTTCTGTACGGGCTTCCTATCTGCATCTCGATCAGGAAAAACTACTTCTTGAAATTGAGCAGTCTTTAGCTGGTCTTTTTAAGAATAATTTGAAAATGCAAACGGCAGAAGTAAAAGATCTGGACAAGCTTAACGACTCGGTTATGCTAAGCTTTAGTTATCAGGTAAAGAATGAGATATCCGAGATCGGGACAATCAAGACATTCCGTGTTACTTATCATGATCTTGTTGCCACATTGGATAAGTTTTCTGACGACATCCGTACATTTCCTGTTGAGTATTGGCTATATGAAGATATTGATCAGTATGAAACAATGGTAACAATAACGGCTCCTGCCGGAAGTAAATTTATTGAGATACCTGTATCGGAAAATCTTTCATTCAGGGATATGCAATACACCTTGCAGTATACACTTAAAGCACCTGATAAGCTTATATTGATAAGACGATTCTCGGGTCCCCGTCAGAATATTCCCGCAGCCGATTACGCTAAATTCAAAGCATTTTTCGAGAAGATCGTAAATGCAGAAAGGAAATTTATCGCATATAAATGATATACTCTATCTTTCTATGCTGTGACACCAGATTAATCAATCATTTAAAGCCATCCCAAACAAATCTCCCTCATTCCAAACCGGTCTTTTTACCGTCTGCGCAACCGAATAACTCACCAGGAAATTCAGTTGCACATATTTCTTCGCCGCGGCGAAATCGAAGATCCCGTCCATGCCGTCGGCGGCCTGGTGATAATATTGGGCCCGCCATTTTTTTACATGCAGATCCAGCTTTTCACCGGGGGTTGTCATTTTGTTGCCATACTTGATATGCAGGGCCGGTATCCCGTTCACGACAAAACTGTACTGGTCGCTGCGGACAAAACGGTTCTCATTGGGTTCGGGATCGTCTTCTATATCCAGTCCGAGGTGGTTCGCGGCGAATTTCACATTGCCCATCAGGCTGGAATGTTCCGCGCCCAGCGGCACGATGGAGAGCAAGGGCGCGATCACCGTGGGCATGTCGGTATTCACATTGGCGACGATGGATTCTTTAGGAACCGTCGGATTGGCGGCGAAATAGGAAGAACCGATCAGTCCCATTTCCTCCGCTGTTACCATGACAATTAATATGGAACGAAGGGGTTTGGCCCCGGAACTTTTATAGATCCGCGCGATCTCCAGCAGCGAGGCCACACCCGAGGCATTGTCGTGCGCACCGTTGTAAATGGAATCGCCGTTCACCACCCGGCCAATACCCACATGATCAAGATGGGCCGTATGCACCACGTACTCGTTCTTCAGCAGTTTATCCGAGCCGGGTATCAGGCCGATCACATTATAACTTTCAAAATCACTGTGGGTGTTTTTGTAGAAAGCGGAGAGTCCGTATGCTAATTCAAAAGAAGAAGGCTTACCTTTTTTTATTCCGTCAAGCACTTCCTGCAGGTTTCTCCCGGAGTGCATGAATAAACGGGAAAGCAAAACCCGGTTCCCGCCGATCACCAGTTGCAGGTTCCCATTGAAAAACCGGCCATAGGCATGGGTCTTATCCGGGTTGAGCGCGACATTGGACTGGTAGACCTGCATCGGGTTAACCGTCATCCTGCCGGCGAGGTTCACCAGTACGGCCCCTACGGCACCTTTTGCATAGGCGGTATTCAGTTTATTACCCGCGCTGGAGAAATGCGCGGACAGGGTGGAGTGCAAACCGTCGGGGGTGCCGTTTACCATGACCACGATCTTTCCCTTTACATCAATGCCCTGGTAGTCGGAGTACCCGCCCGGGATATCTATGCCATAACCCGCAAAAACCAGTTGACCGTTGGCCGAAGCCAGGGTACTCAACGGGTGGGCGATCGGGATAAAATCTTTCTGGAATTCCAGGCTGTCCGTATTCCCGGATTTATCTTTTAGCACGGCCACACAGGAGCTGTTGGTGACGACGGTTTTCCGAAGTATCAGTGTTTGCAGGTAACTCCCCTGCTCGCCACCGGGTGCGACTCCCATTTGTTTAAATTGGGAAGTCACGTAATCAACAGCCACCTGGTATCCTTCGGTTCCGGGCAGCCTGCCTTTTAGTTTGTCATCGGCCAGGTACGCAATGTGCATTCGGATCGTTTGCGTATCGATCCGGTTCATGGCCTGCTGAATGCTTTTTGAAATATTGATGTTCTGTGCAGTGGCATGGATGACCGGGATGATACTGATAGAAAGCAGGATTTTTTTCATACTTAAAAGATAAGGAAATTCTGTTATGGTAATGCCATACGCTGAATGACCAATGCCGCCCTAAGTAATTTCTTTATCCGGGGCATGTTGCAGAAAGATTCGTAACTTTTCATATCACATCAAACCAAAATTCTTCATTATGGACATTCTTCCTTTAATTATCCAGCTGGCCTCCGGCGCGGTCGGAGGTAATGTTGCAGGCAAACTGATGCCGAAATTATCATTGGGCACTTTGGGCAATTCACTTACCGGTATCCTTGGCGGCGGCCTGGGCGGACAGTTATTGGGTCTGCTTGGACTGGGCGGTGGCGCAGCTGCTGCCGCAGGCAGCGGAGGTATGGATATCAGCAGTATCATCAGCAGCGTGGCCGGTGGCGGTGTGGGCGGCGGAGTACTGATGGCGATCGTGGGTCTTGTAAAAGGTATGATGAAAAAGAAGTGAACTGCGTATTCCAAATTAAAGTTTGATCGCCTTCTGACTGACAGTCAGTAAAATCCAGCACTTGCCGGCTTCTTTCATTTCCTCGGCAAAACGTTCATGCAACGCCAGCTTCCCGGGGTTATACCGCTTTTTTGTTCGTATTCCGGTAAGCAAATGATCATGAAAGGGCCTTGAACATAATCGGGATGAACTGAGAAAGATCATTGATCCGGTTGCCTTTGATCATCACAAGACCGTACCGTTCCGGGCTAACTTGCTGTTGTCTGTCACTGCATTTATTCATCCATATATACAAGTATATGAAAAAGCTAATCTTCCTGTTTCTTCTTGCCCCCCTGATGATCAGTTGCACCCAGAACCTGATCACCGGGCGCAAGCAACTGAGCCTGGTATCGGAGCCGGAACTCCAGACCATGGCCGCGCAGGAATATCAAACCTTTCTCAGCAAAAACACCGTGGTGGCCAAAACAGGGAACCGCGATGCCGAAATGGTGCAACGCGTGGGTGACCGCATATCCCGCGCCATCACCGCGTATTACGACAGTGCCGGCTACGGTACTGTTTTCGATGGGTATAACTGGGAGTTCAATCTCGTGGATAATAAAGAGGCCAATGCCTGGTGCATGCCCGGAGGAAAGGTGGTGGTGTATACCGGCATTCTTCCCTTTACCCAGAATGAAGCGGGACTGGCCATCGTCATGGGACACGAGATCGCACACGCCGCCGCTCAGCACGGGAGCGAAAGAATGAGCCAGTACCTGTTGCAGCAACTGGGCGGTGTGGCCCTGCAGGTGGCCCTGATCAACAAACCCGCCGAAACGCAGAACCTGTTTCTGAACGCCTATGGCATCGGGACCACGGTGGGTGTGATGCTTCCTTTTTCGCGCAAGGAAGAAATGGAGGCGGACCGCTTTGGTCTTTATTTCAGCGCCATGGCAGGATACAATCCGCAGGAAGCGATTCCCTTCTGGGAAAGAATGGCTGCTTCGGATAATAATGCGGTGCCTGAATTCCTGAGCAGTCACCCTTCGCATGAAAACCGGATCGAACTGCTGAAAGAACACATGCCCAAAGCCCTGGAACTGTACAGACCGGTCAGGTATTAATTGAAAAACGGTTAACGCTGATTATCTGAGGGTATACGGCCTGTTTTTTGTACATTCATTTGGTATGAAAAGCAAATGGTGGATCTTCGTTTTCACCGGTTTAACTGCAGTATTGTTGTCCTGCTCCAAAAACGGGGGCGACCCGGGCCCCGCCCAGTTTTTTTCCTGGCGATTGGATAATGGCGCGGAGGAGTTCTCCGACACGACCAGTTTGCTTTCCCTTTTTGATGTGCATACCATTTTTGGCAAGAGAGGGGCGACCAGCGTATTCATCAGCACCAATTCCACCAACACCGGACTCTATTCAATGAGTAATGGAAATGCCGGTTTCGGACTAAACCTGGCCGGCGCGCAATACAGTTCTATTTCAGGGCAAATTCACATTGCATCCAACAGCAACCGTCGGTTAAGCGGGACCTACTCTGCGGTGGTGATCAACGGTACGGTCGACACCATCAGTATGATCGGGCAATTCTCCGGTATTAGATATTGACCCGGTTTGCTCATTTGATCAAGGTACGGAGATAGGTCTCTGCTTTTTCCAGCACCGGGTCCTTTTGCTTGAGGTAATCCTCTATTGTGGGTTCGATCTCCACATCGGGTTTAATGCCTACCCCTACAAAGATCCGCCCATCCGGGTACGTATCTTTTTTGGTACAGATACGGGCGCTTCCGCCGCCGGGCAATTCAAAGAAAAGCGGTTGACCCGTACTGGCAAAACTCCGTTGCCCGAATGTAACCGCGCGACCCTTCAACCCGTCGAGCATGATCAGGAAATCCTCGGCGGCGCTGGCGGTGCTGTGCCCAAACAGCACGGTAAGAGGTACAAGAGGCATCCGGTCCGCCACGGGTGCCGTATTGGGATTGGTCATCTGGCCGCCTTCATACCAAACCCTCCCGTAAAAATATTCCCGTGATTTACGGGCCCATTCGCTGGTATCGCCCAGGTTTTCCTTTTCCGCTTTCCAGGCGCCCCAGGCTTTGTAGGATGCCCGGTGTTCACGGGTCCACCACTTGCTCCCGCGGATGGAGTCGCTGCCGGTAAAATAGGAAAGGATCGATGAAGCGTGATCCGAACTGCCTCCGCCGTTGCGGCGCAGGTCAATGATGATGCCTTTCGCTTTTTTCAGTTCAGGCAAGGCGGTGATAAACGTGTCCACGATCTTCGGGTCATTAAAGCTGTTGAGGTCGATCTTCGCGATCCGGCCCGGCAGCCATGTCAGTTGAAAAAGAGTAAAAGGAAGAGATTGCTGCCATTGTACATCCGGTTTCACTTCACGTTTCAATAAGATGTTATGCAGGGATCCATCCGGTTTCCGGAAATGGATCCGCACGGTATCTCCCAGGAACCCATCCAGCAAATAATCCGCGCACCAGTCTTCCGTAATGTAACCGGCCGATTGCGAGATAAAGGGCCTCACTTCCCGGTTGATATATTCTTCAACCGGGATATTGTTCACCCGGGTGATCTCGCTCCCAACGGGTACTACATCTTTTGTGCCGGCAGCCGTACTCACCACCACGGGTTTGCCGCCGAAATTATAGATCTGCAGGCGGATGTCGCCAAAAGATCTCCGCGCCCTTTTACTATTGATATGATCCGGGAAATAAACATTGGTATGACCATCCTTCAGCAGGGCGCAGAACCGCTGCAGTACCCGGTAGTATTCAAACACCGACCGGGTGGCGAGTACCTGCGGGATAAAGACCCGGTAGGCGCTGTCCCAGTTCAGATCCGGCACATTGCTGAAATAAGCGAAATTATAATTGGCTTCCTGCCAGAAACGGGAGAGACCGTATAATTTATCTGAATCGCTGAGCACGGTATCAACAGATTGAGTCCGGGCCTCCAGGGTTGTTACAATAAAAAGGATAAACAGGATTCTTTTCATGATTGCCATTTTGCGACTGGTTGAAAATTAGGTACTGAAACCCGGTATAAGCGACCGGGTGATGCTGAAACGTATAACAGGCTGAAAAGTTACAGTGAAACCCGGTTCAGGAAGATGACGGGGGTCAGGCTTTGTTACATGCAAAAAAAACAGCCGGCAGGAACCGGCTGTTTTACCTGTACGGGATCCATGTTTCAGAGTGTGATATTGATACCGGCCATCACAAGGTCAGTCGTCATTTTGTATGACACATTGCTGCCAGGTATCCTGCCATAAGGATTATCATGATCCACCATCATCGGGCTTAACAGGGGTCCGCTGGTGGACCCGCTGCTGGTTCCGTGGTGATACATCATGTTCAGGGTAACTTTATTGCTGATCTCATAGCCAAAACCAAACTGGAAGGCATTTTTGATCACCGCGGTGGCGGGAGAGGAGAACATGGCCAGTTCGCTTGCGATCGGGTTGGAACTATACGTATACCCGGCCCGCAGGGGAAGTTTGGGGATGCCCTTGAATTGCAGACCCGCCGAAACAATGGAAATGTCTTTCCACCCAAAACCGGCTACGGCGGCGGTGGAGGTCCAGCCGCTGGCTTTAAATCCCTTTGTGTTTTCATAATTCACATACCGGTAGTCAACGGCGAGGTCAAAGTCCTTTAGCGAATAACCCAGGCCCACCGAGAAGATGGCGGGATAATTCATTTTAAATGTCGCACCGGGTGCGGCTGTACCATCGAGATAGGTATTGTCGAATTCGAATTCACCGAAATACTGCTGCGATTTATAGGAAGCGCCTGCTTTAAAACCGGTTCCGGAGTTAAAGAAGATGCCCACCTGTCCGCCAAATCCGAATGCGGTGGCTTCATCACTTACCGGGTAACCCTTTGTGGGGTTGGGCGAAGCGATCGGGTTGGGCGCCAGTTCCAGTGAAGCGTAGTTGAATGTGGGAGCTATACCCACCGACAGGTTCTCGGAGAGTTTGTAAGCATACGTGAATGCAACCTGCAACAACTGGTAATCCGATTCAATGCGTCCGAATCCTCCATATTCCTGCGGCATGTTGATCGGGTTGGTCTGGCTTTCCGGGAACGTAACTCCAAATCCGCTGATGCCAAAGGCGGAAACGCCAAAACGGTGCGGGCTTTCTTTTTTACCCCAAACCATGGCAAGCGCCGGCATGATCGAAACCCCGCGGTCGTCCTTCGTGATACCGCTCATCGGTCCCGAAGGGGTGGGAACGGTTGATGAAATTTCGGGAGAAGAGAAGAACAGTCCGGCATTGACCGAAAGGATCTTTGAGTTAAAGACGGAAATGCCGGCGGGATTCCATTGAAGCGCCCCGTTGATATCCACCGGTTGCGCGGTGGCGGCACCACCCATTGACATGTTAACAGCCCCGACTCCCTGCATGATATGACCCGCCTGGGCGGCTAAAAAGAAAGGCAATATCCCCAGGCCCAGTACGGAGAATAACTTTTTCATATAGTGTTTTTTTTAAGAACCGGCATGAACTGCCGGTCTGCTGCAAAACTATTACCGCTTAAAATGACGCGATTGTAACTTCTATCACTTAGCGCATAAATCAGGTGGGTGCATGACGAATAACAGGTTACCCTGTCTCACAGGTCCTTGACACCTGGTGTATTTTTGTAATTGATTTATGTTGATTGCCTGTTGGAGTTTTTTGGGAATGATTCTTACTGCAACAGAAGCATGTGCCGGTGTGCGGAGAAAAAATATTTCCTGTAAGGAAAATAAATTATGGTTTGTCTTTTATTTCGCCTCGTAAAATTATTAATCACCGGGACTAAGCGGCCGGGCTGAACCGTCGCTTCATTTGATATTTCCGGTTTGACCGGATCAGGATTCTGCCCTTCACTTCGGCTCATTTACTATCTTTAGAGCCGGGGTTGTTTATGCAGTTGTTCCATTGAATTATGTAATGCCGCCAATCAGATTGTATGAAAAAAAATATCCTGCTTTCCCTTTGCCTTATGTGGGCTGTTTCCCTGGCAGCTCAAACCGGTAATACCGGTGAAAGGATCCCGGTGCTCCTTCGTCTCGATGATATCGGGATGTGCCATTCCGTGAACCAGGCTGCCGAGCAGGTGCTTCAGACAGGCATGCCCGTTTCCATGTCAGTGATGGTACCCTGTTCCTGGTTTACCGAGGCGGCCGAAATGCTGAAGAAATACCCGAACGTATCGGTGGGCATACACCTGACCCTGAATTCCGAGTGGAAGAACTACCGCTGGGGCCCGGTAACGGGTGTATCGGCTGTTCCGTCATTGGTTGATTCAATGGGTCATTTTTTCCCCTCCCGGAGTAAACTGTTCGGGAATAACCCGCAGCTCAGCGAGATCGAAACCGAATTGCGCGCACAGGTGGACAAAGCGCTCCGGGCAGGATTGAAGATCGATTACCTCGATTACCACATGGGGGCCGCTATGCAAACCCCCGAAACAAGGGCCATTGTGGAAAAAATTGCCGCGGATTATAAAGTGGCCATTTCGCGTTATTATGACGAAGTGGATGTGGAAGGAGGTTACAGCGCCCCGGTCACGGGGAAATTGGATACGCTGATTAAAAAACTCCAGTCACTGCGACCCGGCGGCACCAAACTTTTCGTCATGCATATCGGTTTGGACTCACCCGAAATGGCGGCAATGGAAGACCTCAACACATTTGGCCTTAAGGAAATGAGCAGGCACCGGTTTGCAGAACTGAATGCGCTGCTTTCCCCGCAGATGCAGAAACTCCTTCATGATCCCCGGTTCCGGCTTGTCAATTACAGGATGCTCAATCAGGAAAAGGGGCTGGGAAACATGAAAAGACCGGCCGGACAATAACGTACCCGGAGATATTACCTGCCGCCTGTTGATTGTTATCTGACGGGCTGATCTTCATCACGGCTCCGGCGGAAATGGGAACGTACCTTGGAATGGTAAAAAAGTATCAGGCTGTACTTTCCGTTCAAAAAAAGATTAGGATGAAAACACTGGAGAATAAAGTGGCCATCGTTACCGGGGCAGGCTCCGGGATCGGCCGGGAGATCGCAATTTGTTATGCGGCTGAAGGCGCCAACGTGGTTGTAAGCGACATAAGCGATAAAGGAGGCCATGAAACGATGGAAATGATTAAGGCGACGGGAGCCGAAGCCATCTTTGTCCATACCGACTCATCAGATGCCGATAGTAACAGGAACCTGGTGGAGGAAGCGCTGAAGCGGTTTGGCGCATTGCATATCGCGTGTAATAATGCCGGTATCGGCGGACTGCTGGCCCAAACGGGCGAGTACCCGGTTGATGGGTGGGACAAGGTTATCGGTATCAATCTTTCCGGCGTTTTTTACGGAATGCGTTACCAGATCCCGGCCATCCTTGCGGCCGGCGGAGGAGCGATTGTAAATATTGCATCGATACTGGGACAAGCCGGTACGCGGTACTCACCCGCCTATGTAGCCGCAAAGCATGGAGTGGTGGGACTGACCAAAGCGGCCGCGCTGGAATACGCGGACAAGCATATCCGTATCAATTCTGTCGGTCCGGGTTATATATTGACCCCCTTGCTGACAAACACACTCAGCGAAGAGCAAATGAAACCGCTGGTGGGACTGCACCCGATTGGCCGGCTGGGACAACCGAAAGAAGTGGCGGAGATGGTGCTGTGGCTGAGTTCACCGAAAGCCTCCTTTGTAACCGGCGCCTATTTCGCAGTGGATGGCGGTTATTTGGCGCAATAGGCAATGGCTTGTGCTTCGATGCGGTTGCGAATACTTAGCAATCGACAAAAGGCAACCTGCAATGGACAAGGAACAATTTGCAACTGCAACCAACCATAAACCACAAACCATAAACAATAAACATAAAATATTGCAGCATGAAAACCATTAAAGACAAAACCATCGTCCTGCATACTTACATGGATCCGATGGAAGCCCAAATGATTCAGGACAAGTTGAAGGAGAACGGGATCGAATCTTTTTTAAATGATGAGAACCTGCTGGGGCTGGACCCGGTGGGTGGGGTGGAGGTCAGGATTTTCGAAAAAGACAGGGAAAAAGCGGAAAAAGTGCTGGCGGTTTAATTGTCAGCATTCCGGGTGTAATTTAAAACGAGTAAGGCCTGGCATTCCAATCGCTCCTTTTCCGAACGTTAATGCTAACGGCGAAACCGGTGACGGAAGCAGACCTTACTGTTTATCTAAACCTAACCATGAAAACTATTCTTTAGTCCAGACGAGGTCGATCCAGTTCCTGCGCTGCCGAAGAATGGATTGCCCTTTTTCATCCGTTGTGAAAATATATTCGCTTTCCGTACCGGCCCTGAAGAAACGGCCGTCTGCACTGATTGGGTACAGCACCGCGCCTTGTAAAGCACTTCCCGCTTTTTTCATGATAAGCGCCGTATCGGATGCGCTGATCTCGATCCGGGAACTCTCCGATAAGCGGTATGTCCCCGTAAATTTCTCCAGGTAATCCCGGCTTACCCGCACCGGTGCCGGATCGACGGGATATTCAAAATAGGTGAAGAATAACATCTGCCAGCGGCCTTCCTTTTTTTCAAAATACATTACGCTGGGATACCGGGTATCCACGGGCTGGCCAAATATGGACAGTTTCTCGTCGGCCAGAAATGTAACCATGGCGGTTGCGCCACTCAGGTATACATTAATGTTCACGGGCTTTATGTCGAGTATCTTCCCGGGGGGAAGGGGCCTGATTTCCTCCACGATCTCAGCCTTGGTGTTCGTTTTCCCGTCACGATTCAGTAAAATGCCGTCATCGGCCATATATTTTTTCCAGGGTTCGTTGTTGCCGGTGGAAATGCCCGCTTCAAGTTCGGTGACAATTTTCTGAAGTTCGTCCACATCATTTCCGGGATCCGGTGGCGGAATAGTAAAGGACAGCAGGAGGAAAAGCAAAAGCGCCCCGCCAATGAAAAGGATCGAAAAATTAAGATGCCTGTTGTTCATGATTTTTATTTTTTAGTTTCTGTGATCCGGCGTCATTTACTGAGCCAGTAATTGAGTTTGAGGACAAAAGCCCGGCTCTTGTTTTTCATAAATGGATCTGTATAGTAATTGTCCGTGTAAACGAAATACAGGTCCGACATGGGCTTGAACCGCCATTGCACCCGGCTGTTGATGTTAAGGTTGTTTCGCTGCGTATTAAACTGCACAAAAGTTGTCCAGAAAAGATTATTCGAAAAATTGATCTCCATACGCGGGGAAATCATATAAAGTACGGCGCTCCCGTAATGACCGGGGAATTTCAGCCTGTTATATTCAAGATCCACGGCGAAACTTCCCCAGGGCTGCACCCGGTACTGGAGACCCGCGACGGACTGGGTAAGGGTTCCGTTATAAAAACCGCCGGTGCGGAATTGGGTGACCAGGGACAGTTTCTTCCGCGCGTCCGTTCTGTAATACAGGATCATCGACAGGAACTGGTATCTCCCCGGTGTGATCGGTTCATCGAGGGCGGAAGGGGTAAAACTGGTATGCGTTTGCAGCCAGACCACCTGGTGATCGATACGGGTGCGGAACTCGGATGAATTCCGGAATACCAGGCAGTAACGGAAGGCGTTCAGCAACTCATTGCTGGAATGGTCGGGATTGGTGAAAAGCACATTGGAGCTTTCGAATTTATGATTGATGATCTTCCCTTTTTTCGGGTAGATATTATACATCAGTTTGCCGTAATGCATCCGGAAACCCTGGCGGAATCCGCTGTCCAGTTTTTCATCATAATAATCATACCTTGAAATAAAACCCATGTCTGCGGTATAATTCGTGCCCGCATCGGCGAAATCAACGATCGCCGAGAATTTCCGGGTACTGTAAGAGAACCCGCTGTGAATAACCGCGCGATCCCTGGTTAAGCCGGGTTTCAGCGAATGGTGAAAACCGCTCCATGCGTTCCATTTGCCTTTCAGATCGGAGTAATTGAATTCCAGCCCGGCGTTTCTTCCATACTGACCTTTCGGGGAGGACTTTGTTCTTCCCAGTGATTCCCGGTTGAAAAAATAACCTTTGATGAGCGACCGCTTCAATATTTTCTGGTTGAGTGAAATGGCGCTGTAATTCTGTGCGGGATTATCCCGGTCGGCTTTGGTTAGCACATTCAGCACGCCGGCGCGGAGCCCGGAACTGACATTACCGCTGAGTTTGATCCCGCCATAAATAGGAAGGGGGTTGCCGGTTTCAGAAAGACCGATGGAACGGCTGTAAAAGGGCTGGATATAGCCACCGGCGTACCCGGAAAAAATATCATTGTTCTCCACAAAAAATCCTCTTCGCTCCGGGAAGAACAGGTTAAACCGGCTGAGATTGGTGATCTGCCTGTCCACCTCCACCTGCGAGAAATCCGGGTTTACCGTAAGATCAAGGCTCATGGAATTGCGGATCGTGGTCTTCAGGTCAAACCCCGCCTGCCAGTCTGTACGGGCCTTTTGTCCCGGGATATTGTTTGCGGCCACACCCGTTTTTACATAGGGATTGATAAACAGGTTTTGCCCCGGCCGGGGAAGCGTGTCTTCCCAGTGCAGGGTACCCATATAGCCCAGGTCCCAGGGTTTGAACTGCAGGGGAAGATTTACCCAGGAATGGATCTCGTTGCTCTTCCGGTCATTCCGGAAAAAATTGATGCCCCAGTCGGCCTGGTTCCGGTCATACTTGAGTATGGTGAAGGGGATGGCGATCTCCGCCACCCAATGATCCTCGTTTATTTTTGTCGCCGAAAACCATTTGTTGTCCCAGCTGAGGCTGGGATCTTCAAACAGGTTATTGATCAGCACATCCTCGGATTGCGTGTTATACGGGGTGACCGAGAAATAATAGGCCATCGTCTTTTTATTGTACGGATCGATGATGAAGGCCAGCGCATCGGATTCATAAAAAGAGCGGTCCCGTTTCAGCGAGGGAATAATGTAGTTCCCGGAGTCAGCGCAACGCGCCCCTATATATATAAAACCTTCGTCGAATAGGATCCTGACCTCTGTTTGCTTGCCGGCCCTGCTGGTATTGTTTGGGAATTTTTCCCAGAAATGACCGATCACCTGCGCCTGGCTCCAGGAGGCTTCGGACAGGTTTCCGTCAATCGTTATCTTACCCCTGGCACGGATGATGGCAGACGTCCTTTTTTCATCTGCCGGATGGGTGGTAACCCGGGTGGAATCCGCATAAAAGGAATCACGGGTATCGGGAAAGGGTAAACCATTCTCTCCGGCTGCCGTTAACGGCATCGCCGGTATGATGCCGGTCAGCAATAATGCGGCCAGGCATAACCGGTAGCCGCGAATTGTACTATGGTGTGGCATAAAAAAATATTGTACACAAAGATTGCCTGCTCCGGGTCGGAAGGAAAAGTTGTTTATAGATTAAGGGTCTATAAAATTTCCCGGAGGTTTTTAAACGGAACCGGAATGTCGTATTTTTACATCAGCCGATATTTTAATGTGTTTCCCGGCAGTTGATTTGTTAAACAGGTTAACAGTACACGCATGCGTCATATTGAATTTGTCGACGCGGACTATTTTGCAAAGTTTCATCACCGGGTGGAACCACAGCCCTCTCTGCGCGGGTTCATTATCAATTACTGGGAAACCGATTTTGAAACGCTATGGGCATCACACCCGGACGGGTATACCGATGTATTATTCCCCGATATCGGTTATACCTACCTGATCAACCTGGGCACGCCGTTTCTTATCCGCTTTCCGGGGAGAAGTTTCCGGATGAAGATCGATTGCTTTCTGCCCCGAAACCTGCTGCTGGAATGCCGTCACCAGCCGGGTAATAAGATTTTCGGGATCAAATTCAAACTCTCACCCCACATATTTGAAAAGGCCATCAACTTCGCGGAGTACAATGACGGGATGTATTCGCTCAGTTATCTCATCGACCGGGCCGTTGTGACCCGCATCAAATCAGCCGACTCATTCAGCCAGCGGGTGGAAATTGTCAATAAGTTTTATCATTCGCTGGTCATGCAGCACCAGGATGAACTGCACTATGTCAATACGGTCAGCCGGATCCTGGAAGAGTTTGCCGCGCCGGGAGGGGGCGACCGGCGTATTCATGATATCTGCCGGAAATACCGGATTGACCCAAGGAGACTGCAACGGTATTTTCAGCGAACGATGGGAACCACTCCTAAAAAGGCGATGCAGCTGATCCGGATCCGGAAGCTGCTGCGGCAGGTTTGCACGAACCCCGCTGCGGTCAGGATAACCGATCACGGGTATTACGATTACAGCCATTTTTACAAGGACCTGAAGAAATTCATGTCGGTGATCGACCCGGAACTTTCCCGGGCCTACCTGGGCATGCTGAATAAAATGGAATTAAAAGAGTGAGGGGAGACTTTATATATTATTATCCATGTCCGGGTCTTCGGAATGAACTTCCCTGCGCGTCATAATGAATAACGATGTCCGGTCAAAAACATAAAATAGCCTGGTATATAATAAATGGCATCACCCTGTACCGGGTGGTAACGGCTCCATTATTACTGATCCTGCTGTTCTCGGGCCGCTATGAATGGTTCAAATGGCTGCTGCTCGCAAGTTTCTTCACCGATTTCATCGATGGCTTCCTGGCCCGTCAGTTTAAGGTGACCAGTGTGTTTGGTACCAAACTGGATTCGATCGGGGATGACCTGACGGTGCTGGTGGCCGTAGTGGGTCTGTTCGTCATGATGCCGGATTTTATCAAAGCGGAGAAATATTTTTTTATCCTGCTCCTGGTCATATTCGCGGTACAGGTTGGTTACGCCTTTTACCGCTATGGCCGGATGACCAGTTTTCACACCTACCTGGCCAAGGCGGCGGCCATTCTGCAAGGGGTCTTCCTGCTGCTCACTTTTTTTATCGGTAAACCGGTATACATCCTGTTTTACGCAGCAATCATCATTACCCTGCTGGAACTGATCGAGGAGATCATTCTCACCCGGATGCTCCCCGAATGGGAAACTAATGTGGGGGGCGTGTATTGGGTGTTGAAAAAAAGAGAAATAAGAAATAAGAACAGGGAGTGAAGAATTTTGAACGAAGACTTCCATTCAGAAAAAGCCAACCGGTCCGGGTCATTCCAACAGCCAAGGGTCAGTTGGACTCTCCCGGGCCCACCGTATGCTGAAACCCGATCGGGTTGAACACGGTTTTTTTCTGGGGGCCTTCGTCGTCAAAATCCTCCC
Organism: uncultured Chitinophaga sp.; assembly: GCA_964424155.1. GTDB lineage: Bacteria > Bacteroidota > Bacteroidia > Chitinophagales > Chitinophagaceae > JJ008. The sequence continues at coordinate 20,451 of CAYRHU010000015.1, read as the reverse complement.
ATTGGGTGAGCATATCAAGCATGATCCCCACATGATCCAGGATCAGTTGTTCGCTGACTTCTTCCGGCGTCACGATCTCCACGAATTGCGGTTCCTTCCTTTCCCCGTATCCCTCGATATGCGGATGATGCACCATCACCATTATTTTTCCATTGAAAAGCTGCTGGTAGATCAGCCCCCCGTTATTCTTGATCATGAAATTCCGGATCTCCGCCGAATCCCGGCTGTGGCCGATACCGCTGCTGCTTCTTCCGAAATCCAGGAATACGGATTCCAGGTTTTCCATATCACTGTTCACCGCGACATTTCCGGTAAGACCCGAATTCTTCAGGAATCCGCTGAGATTCGCCCGGATCAATTCCTTTACAGAATGGGTCCATGCCTTGCGATAGGTTAAGGTATTCTGCAGCACTTTGCGGTAGGCTTCGGTTTTCTCTGCCAGGTTGTTATTCGGAGTTGCCATGACGTCGTTTTTTAAGCGGTTAATTTTTCAAAGATAAACATCCACTATTGCTGCAAGTTCGGTCAAAGAAATTCATTTTCAATAAACTTGCCGGGAATATCCGTTGATCCCGCCGGACAAAATTTCTATTTGTATATTACGTGATAAAACACAGATCCTGCAAACGCAATTCTATATTCCGCATCCCCTGTTGCAGGACCTGGTACAATGTATCATGGTCATCGATGCGCGCGCGGACGCGTCTAAAGGTCCCGTGATCATCCCTTACCCGCCCACTCCCCAGAATTCCCTGTTCTTCTACATTAAGGACAGGATAAAAGTGCAAAGTGAAAAAACGGGTGCGTTCATTTTACAGCCCCGGGCCGTTTTCGTTGGTCCGCAACTCACCCCGGTGATGCTGGATGTTAACCAGAACCATAAAGCGGTGAGGGTGGGATTTCACCCCGGCGGACTGCACCGGCTGCTTGGGCTTCCGCTTCATGAAATGGTGGACGGAAGTTTTGATGCGGCTGATCTGTTCAGCGGTGAAATGGAAAGACTGAATGAGCAATTGCAGGAAGCCGGCAGTTTTGAGGCGATCAAAGATCGCATAGAAACTTTTCTTCTTGGCAGACTGGAAACGATTAAATCCGCAATTCCCTTTGATATGGCCATGCTGGAGCTCATGCGTTCGGGAGGCAGCATGACGATGGAGAAAGCAGCTTCACTTTCCTGTTTAAGCCTCCGCCAGTTTGAACGGGTTTGCAAAATCCGGATCGGGATGCCGGCCAAACTCTTCGCCAGGATCATCCGCTTTTCCAGGGCTTACAGGCTCCGGGAGCGGCAACCGGGACTGAACTGGACCCGGATCGCTCACGAATGCGGCTATTACGACCAGATGCATTTTATCCGTGATTTCAGGGAATTCGCCGGTGTTTCTCCGGGTATACTGGAAAAGGAACTGGAAAGGGCGCCCCTCCGGCTCCAGGCTTCCATGCGGCTATAATGTCGTTTTTGTACTATTTTTTTCTTAAAGCGTATTTGAATTTTACATCAAATTCAAATACCATGTTACGAATAATTACGGGCCTGATCATCACGGCAAACCTGCTGGCCTCAACCGCTTCGGCACAGTATGAAAAACTGGTTGAAATAAAAGGACGTTCCGTAAATATCTTTTACAGCTCGGGTCACGGTAAAAGAGCCGCTGCGATCGCAGACCGGGTAGACAGGGCCATGGCCTATTACCGGGATTTGCTCGGCTTTTCACCCGCGGTAACGCTGCTCGTACTTACCGGGGAGGATTGGCCGCACTATACCGATTTCCCGGTTTTCGGAATGCCGCATTATAATGGAGATAAACTGCTGGTGGTGGCCGCTACCGACAACGCGTTCTGGAAAAGTTTTATCCCCCCGATGGATCAGCTGCCCCCGGCTCTGGCGGAACAGATCCAAAAGGTGTACAGGGATGAGAATGACAGCCTGAGCATGCAGGCTTTTTTCGACCTCCTGGCCCTGCATGAACTGGGTCATGCCTTTCATTTCCAGGCGGGACTGAATATGCAAAGAAAATGGATGGGAGAGTTATATGTAAACATCCTCCTGCATACCTATGTGGCCGAAAAAGAACCGGAACAGTTGCCCGCATTGACGCTTTTCCCGAAAATGGTGATCAACAGCGGAACCAAAGGGTATTTATTTACCAGCCTGAAAGACGTGCACGAAAAATATGATGAAATAGGACAACGTCACCCGAAAAATTATGGCTGGTACCAAAGCCGCTGGCATGCCGCAGCCGGAAAGATCTATGACGCGGCGGGCAAATACGTGGGAAGAAAACTTTGGGATTCGCTGAAAGCGCATCCGGCTGCTCTATCCGACGATCAACTCCCGGATTTCATGCAACAATCGGTTCATCCCGCTGTCGCGGATATGATCCGCAACTGGGATAAGGAAACCATTCATTGACGGGTTGAGGGCAGTTTATCTTTTACTGATACGGAAAAGATCCCCGTTGTCCGTAACGGCAAACAGCATCCCGTTCAGATAGGCCACATCCCGGAATCGTTCATTCTTGTCCGTTAGCAGCCGTTCTTCGGCCACGACCTTGTTATTGACAATGACCAGCCGGGCAATATGCTGGCTGCTGAGCCCGCCAATGAAAAGATTATTCTTCCATTCGGGGATTTCGTTGCCCCTGTAAAACGTCATCCCGCTGGGAGAAAGCACCGGATCCCAGTAGTAAACCGGTTGCTCCATTCCTGTTTTTTGCTGAATGGCGTCGCCGATCGTGCTGCCGCTGTATTCGATACCATAGGTGATGACGGGCCAGCCGTAGTTTTTTCCCGGTTTGATGATGTTCAGTTCATCTCCGCCGCGGGGACCGAATTCGGCCTCCCATAATTCACCGGTAACCGGGTGCAGATCGAGGCTTTGCGCATTGCGGATGCCGTAGGCATAGATCTCCGGCATGGCTCCCTGTTGTTTCATAAACGGGTTTCCGGGAGCGGGTTTCCCTTCTTTCGTGATCCTGAATATCTTTCCGAGTCCCGAATGGAGTAATTGCGCCTGGGCACGTCCCTCCATGATGGATCGTTCGCCGGTACTTACGAAGAGATGCCCGTCTTTATCAAATACCAGTCTTGAACCGTAATGCAGGGTGCTTCTTAACGCCGGCGTGGCGCGGAAAATAACAACGGGATTATCGATCCTTCCGGCCGCTTCGTTCAGTTGACCTTTGGCCACCGCCATCAGGTTGCCATTACCGTATTTTTCAGAAAAAGACCAGAAGATCGTTTTATTCCGGCTAAAATCCGGGTCGGGCGCCACATCCAGCATGCCGCCCTGCCCACGGTCGTCCACCGCCGGGAATCCTGTAATTTTTTTAAGCAGTTCACCATTGGTATTCCGAATCTCCATAAACCCGGATTTCTCCGTAATCAGCAGGCGGCCATCGGGCAGAGGCACCACAGCCCAGGGACGCCCGATCTTTTCGGTTACCCGGTCCACTTTATAGGGCGTTTTGGTCCTCACGCCCGCGATTCGGGTTTGGCCTTGAAAAGCAGGTTTGTAATCACTGTTCGGTCTCTTGGTTTCAACAGGTGGTAATAAAGTATCCGCCTCACTGCTGACCGTCCGGCGCGCGGTATTGTTTTCGCAACCGTAACCGGTAAATGCAGTGAACAATGGGGCCAGGATGATCCAGATTTTTATTTTCATTTGTTTATGTATTCGGAAATTAAGGTGGTGTCCTGGCTTGAAATTCCAATTTTATTTTTTTACCACATAGGACATAGAACACAGAGGGAACACATAGAGGAGGCATTTTTTTTTATAAGCTACAAGTTATCTCAATAATCAATTACATTAAATCTTGCCTGAAAAACGGGAGGGTGGAAAGCGTTTATTTCATTGGTAAATTAATTCCCGTCTTTCCGGTCAAAAAACACTTATGAGTTGGGTACTATGTGTAAATCTATGTGTTCTATGTCCTATGTGGTTCAAAACATTCAAGCCAGTGCACTATTGTAAGTAAAGTTAATCAATAAGCGGCACCGGGCCGGCAGTTACACGGTAATGAACTGTGAAATTTCAGACAGCGAATCCAACCACTGAACTGAAACCTCAAATGACCCGCCGGTTACCTTAAGCTTTATAAAAAGAAAACCCGGAGCAAACAAAAAAGTTCGATCCGGGCTGTGATTTTAATCCTGGTAAGCCTTAACGTAAGCATCCAGTTCATCCCGGCTTGCCTGGCTGTTGAGCACCTCGTACACCTGTGTGAAATTAGCCCGGTCGGTTATGGTTCGGTACGACAGTTTGCACAACTGGAGCCGGTTACTCTCCAATGACACCAATAGGATCAGTTGCTTCGCCTGGGCGCTGCTGAAGTAATAGTTCGGATTATTGAAAGTGTTGGTCAGCGCACTCATCTTGGCTCCGGGGAGGAACTGTAGTTGTATGTTCTGGTATAAGGTGTTGAATTCTGAATCCGGCATGGGAACCCTGTTCCCGGTTCCACCTCCGCCTCCATAGTTATTAATATAGGCCGTAAGCTCATCCCTGCTTGACTGATAACTGAGCAGGTCGAACACCAGTCCGAAATTCTGGCGGTCGGTAATGCTCCGGTAGGATAGCTTGGCCAGTTCAAGCCGGTTACTTTCGCCCGTAACCAGCTGGATCAGCCGGCTGGCCTGGTAAGAGGTAAAATAGTTGTTTGTATTATTGAACGCGTTTCGCAGTGAGTTCATCTTCGCGCTCGCCGGCCATTGGTTGCTGATCTGGTTGTACAGCGTGGTGAACTCGGCATCCGGCATGGGGGAGTGGGCGGTTCCGCCTCCGTAATTATTGATATAGGCCGTCAGTTCATCCTTGCTCGACTGGAAACGGAGCAGATCAAACACCAGCCCGAAATTGTTACGGTCCGTAATGCTCCGGTAAGAAAGTTTTGCCAGTTCCAGCCGGTTGCTTTCCGAACTAACCAGTTCGATCAGCCGGCTCGCCTGGTATGAAGTAAAATAATGGTTGGTGTTATTGAACGCGTTTCGCAGTGAATTCATCTGTGCGCTGACCGGCCACTGGTTCCTGATCTGGTCGTACAGGGAATTGAACTCAGCTTCCGGCATGGCCTGGCCTGTTTCCTCATCCCGGTAATTATTGATGTACGCGGTAAGCTCATCCTTGCTCGATTGAAAACTGAGCAGGTTATACACGAGTCCGAAGTTGTCACGGTCGGTAATGCTGCGGTAGGATAGTTTGGCCAGTTCAAGCCGGTTGCTTTCGGAAGATACGAGCTGAATCAGCTGGCTGGCCTGGTAGGAGGTGAAATAGTATTGAGTGTTCTGGAACGTGTTGCGTAACGCGTTCATCTGCACGCTCACCGGCCATTTGTTCCGTATATCCTGGTATAACGTGTTGAATTCCGCATCGGGCATGGCCGTTTTTCCGCCTCCGGCTTCAGAGTAATTGTAAACGAAATTCTCGATCTCATTCCGGGCAGCAGGGCTACGCAGGAGGCTGTACAACTCATAGAAATTTCCCGGGTCGGTGGTTTTCGGGTATACGGATTTCATCAGCTGAAGCCGGTCGCTTTCTGCGGTGATCAGCTGCAGAAGCTGACCTGCCTGGTTAACGGAAAAATAATTATTGACATTACTGATCGCGTTAGACACATAGGTTCTTTTTGCGGAAGCGCCTGGCTGATTCCGGGCATTGCGCATCAACACGTTGAATTTGGAGGTGCTCATCGGCGCCTGGTCCTCTGCGGTCCCGGCATTACGGGTCTCGATCAGTTCAATGCTTCCATTGATGGTGATATTGACCAGCATATCGTACCTGGATCGAAGGATGAAAACTCCCTCTGTTACCGCAGCACGGTTGGTGTTCGGATCGGTGCGGGACACCCGGAAACGGTGCTGCCCGGCACTTAGGTTGCTGATATTTACAGTGGTTTTATTTCCAAAGGAACTGCTGTTGACCAGGTCGTAGGAAACCCCGTCGACCGCGAGTTGCAGGTTCTTATTGCCAGAAATGGTAAAGGTCACTTCACTGAGTGCCTGTTGTGCATGAATCGTCAGCGTAGAAAGGATGCTGATCAATAAAACGGATAAATTTTTCATGATAGGTTGTTTTGAGTGTGATATCCGGACCGGGTCAGGCGGGTCGGAACGGATGAAAAGGCCTGTTCATTATAGAACTGATATAATTAATTAATATTTACGTCTAAATGGTATTGGGTTGTAAAACTAACGTCTCTGTCGTTATCCTGGATATGACAGGGGTTTGTATGTGGCCTGATTCCCGGCAGTCAGGCAACTCCTGTGCCGGAAATCCCTTCCTTTCATACGTGGATCAGGCTGTTGGCTTTCAGATGTCAGGGCGAGGGGAAACCATAATCAGTTGTCCCTTTCAACGGGGCGGTTAATTTTACTGTAAAAGAGAGAGTTACTATACGGATCAAATGAGAATTTGGAGAATAATATGGCTTTTGCTGTTCTTCGTGTCGCGGTCAGATACCGCCATGGCACAGGCCGATAACCCCGTCATGGCCTTCAAATTGCTGCGGGAGGAGCAGGAGATATTCCTGGATTACATTCATTTCATCCCGATCGATTCCAATATTGTGTACCGTGTTTCCGTGTTCATTGAATCGGAAGTGGACAGTATCCGTTTGGCCATTAACCGGGATACCTCCATGACCGATAAGGAACGAACCCGGGCGATCAACAGCATCACTTATTTTATCAAAGAAATGTGCGCGAGCCTGGCAATGCAGAAATTCGATGCATACGACATACCCAGCGCCATCGATTCATATAAAGAACTCCTCCGGTCCATTCTTCAGCGACGTTCCTACTCGCAACTGCTCAGGCCGCTGGGTCCGCGCCGCTGTATGCTGCTCGCTTCCGCGTTCTGGCAGTACCCGGATTATAAATACCTCTATGATATTTCCACCTATAAGCGGATGGCGGAAATACCGGTGCAGATCCTGCGTTTCCTGGAAGGGCGGCCTGATTTCCGTTTTGCCGACTCACTGATCCTGGTCGCGGCTGTCCAGGAACCCTTCCAGCTGGTGGCTTACCTGGATGAATTCCCGGCTGGCCTTTCCGATAGCATCCGCAAATCGGAAAACAAATATGTGCGGCAGCTGGTTGCCCTGGCCGGCCAAAAGAATACCAGTGACCTGATTCCCTTCGTGGTGCCCCTGGCCGAAAACAGGATCAGCGTGGAAGAGATCCTGGAAAAACGAAGGGATCCGAAAGTTCACTTTCAGCAGCTGGTCAACGCGCTTCGCCGGGACAGGGGGGGGTACGCGGATACCGCTTTCAATTTTCTCATGCCCCTGAGAAAAGCGATCAAATACGAATCCCTCAATTTTTTTGTGAACGGGATCAACGAATTGCATGGTCAGCCTTACGAGGTACGCTTCGCGTCCATCCGGGATCTCCGGGTAGAGGATCTCTATTATATCATCACAAGTTGCCGCGATGAATTGTACACGTCCAGTTACCTGGGGATCTACCGCCAGCTGGTGAAAAATTTCAGCACCTCGCCGGCCGATTCCCTTTTCCGGATCGTGGATTGGGACAATTTCCGTTCTTTTATGAAAATGGCCGCCAATTATAACACCCTGGCCGATTTTCTCTCCTGTATGCCGGAGGAAAGAACAAGCGGGTTACTGAAACGGATGATCACGGGGATCGAAGAAGACACCCATACGGGACTCGAATACGCGATGGATGTGGCCGACGCCTTCTCGGGTTTTGAATCCGTTCCGGGCCTGGTTAAACTGACCCGGGAAGAACTGGGCGCCAACCTGGAACGCTGCCGGCGTTCGGACCTGTATTTTGGCATGCGGCTGTACGGTCTTTTACTCGAAGTATTCGACATGATCAACAAAAAAGACTCTTCCAATAAATTATGGGCCAGCCTGGGCAATCACGATATCCTGAAACGCCGCAGCCTGCAGAACAAACAGGGGGAGATCGTGGAACTGGTGCTTTTTTACGGCGATGAAGACGGCCGTGAGTCCTACAATAATTTTATGTGCCTGTTCCGGAATCCCAACAAATGGCAGGTGTCGGAAACGGAATTCTGGGTAAGTATCCAATCGCGTACGGGTACCCGGATCCGTATCTATGCCAACCGGCCGCTGGATGATGTGAGCGAAATGGATCTGAAAGCGCAGGACTCGCTGGCGGCTTTCCTGAAAGCCAGGGGATCCGATGTGTCCCTACTCATGCACCGCGGGCACAGTTATCACCTGGATCACACATTGAAGAAACTGACCCCCTCCGTCCGGCTCACCATCCTGGGTTCCTGCGGCGGGTATAATAATATCCTGAGCGTGGCCAATATCAGCCAGGAAGCCCAGATCATCGTTTCCAAGAAGACCGGAACGATGCTTGTGAACGATCCTATTATCGAAGTGATCAACGAAACGCTTATGAACGGGAAGGACCTGGTATGGCTGGATATCTGGGAAAAACTGCGGATCCGGTTCAGTAAGAATGAGTTTCTGCTGAATATCTTCAATGAATATATCCCCCCGGGGAAAAACGTCAGCCTGTTCGTATACAAGCTGTTCAATTATTACAGGTAACTGTAGATATCCGTTCATCACAAGCCGGTATGTTTTCGATAAACGGTAAGGAGAAATTCTCCCCCGGCGGATAATTTACATTTCAAAAAATGGATATGCAAAATTCAACACGGAATATAACCCGGGTACTGTTCCTGCTCCTGGTTATGCAAACCGGGATAAGCATGACGGCGCTTGCACAGTCAAGGTCAAAAGATGAAAAAAAGATACTGGCCGTTATCCGGCTTGAGGAAGAATATTGGAGCCGGGGCGATATTGAGGGGTATGTAAGCCTCTATGCCCCGCTCGATTCAACCCGGATGATCCTGGGCAAGGGTGCGGCGTATGGCCGCGACAATATCCTTGCTTTCTATAAGAAATACTGGCCAAAAGAAAAAATGGGCAAGCTGGTCCTGGATGGCGAACACCTGGAAAGGTTATCCCGTAAGTTTTATTATGTCACGGGCTATTTTCATGTGAGCTATCCCGACCGGAAAACCATCGACGGCCGCTATTCAAGCCTGATGATCAAGATCAGGGGGAAGTGGTACCTCTATACCGATCACTCGGGCTGATCCATGGGTCTGTGATGACCCCATGTAAGCCGGTCGCCTGGCTGCACCTATACCGAAATTTTAAAGTAGCTGGGCCATTCAATCCTGCCGCCTGTGGTTTGTTCCCCGGTTGGTGGGATAACATTTTTCCATTCAATCGGCGGGGAAAGGATCTTTTTCCCCGCCCGTTTTTTTCTGAATTATCTCATCGTTGCTCCTGATCCCTGTCATGAAATGAGCCGGTTTGTTCGTACAATTTTGAACAGGAAACAAAATGCCTAAAACGTAATATCATGAACTACACTACTGTCTCGCACTGCGGAAACGATCACCAGGAATGGCTCAAAAGCGTGGAATTTTACGACCAGGATCTGGATACCCTGGAAAAGAGACTGATGGAACTGGTTAATAAGAATAACACCCGGGATGTGATGGCCGGGGTGGAGCATTTCCAGAACCAGTTCATCGTTCAGCGCAACAATATTGACGAGCTCCGTCACAGCATCCATGAACATGCAGGTAAAGTGGCCACCGATGTACAGACCCACGCGGGGCGCATGGAAACGGGTCTTGTCGGCGAACATGAAGGACTGGGAGAGCAGGTCAGAAGCTTTGAAAAGGTGATCAATGAATTGCGGCACGAGTATAATCTGTTCCTGGCCAAATGGCTCTGAAAGGGTTTTGGCAGCACCGTATCCAACCCGGGGATATGCTTACCTTAGTGGTATAAACGGCCGGTATGTGTAAGCGGATTATTCTCATTTTCACTTTCTGGTGCCTGGTGAGAATTTCCTTTTCCCAGCAACTAAGCCAGATCGGGTTTACGGGCGGAACCCGTCTCTCGCATATTTCCCTGTTAACCGACCGGGAGGTACTGATCCGGATGACGGATGATGGCCGGATCACGGAGTGGGGCATCGAGGAGCAATCCATACGGATGCGGGATTATTACGCTCCCCGTTTACAGCCTTATGCGGGCAGGGTGGAATACTACGGGAATGAGGCCGATTCGGTATCCCGTGGCAAACTGAAAAGCATCGGATCTTCCGTCATTACTTATTACGGGGCATGGGAAACTCCCGACAAGATCGGTAAGATTTGGTCGGTGGGCTATCTCCGTTTCGATTATTACGGCCCCTATGATAATGCTGCGCTCCGGGGTAAAATAAAAAGTATCGGTAACACCCCGCTGGATTATTACTCCTCTTTTGAGAATGAAGCCCTGACAGGAAAGCTTAAATCGGTGGGCAGCACCCTGATCACCTATTATTCCTCTTTTGATGACAAGCTTATCAGGGGCAAGATCAAAAGCATCGGTCCAGTGAATTATGTATGGTATACTTCGGTAGACAGGGGTCAGTTCGGCGGGGGATTAAAATCGGGTCCCTGGCGACACAATACGGGGGGTGTCGTTTATATTCTGCAGTAAATGCCTGGTACTTCCGGACCGGTTTTGCCATTACGGAATTCATAAATCGTTCTGACGAAAATCAAGGCATTCTTTTTTCAAAGCCGCGGAAACCGGGGTAATTTTATTGCCTGTCAACCAATATTGAATAATTCCCGTCTCGAAACTGATGAAAAGTATTCCCGTTTTCCTGATCCTGGTAAGTGCAGGAATGATTCTGTACAATAGTGCCTGCACCGTCACCGAAAAAAAGTCCGCCCCGGCCCAACTATTCCAGTATGAACGTTTCAAGGATTCGGTACTGCGTGCCGACACCGGAAAACCCGAGGAGAGCGAAAACGTATTTGACAACCCGGATTTCATTCCGGGCAAGGACTCACTGGATCAGCTCCTCGCCAAACTGGATTCCCAGTTGCACAGCGAGCAGCACCTGATCGCCCACCTGGACAGTCTGAAAAAGAACATTACAAAGGAACCCGGGTTTTCGGAATCTGAAAAAGCGGCTATCCGCGAGAATATCCGTGCGGTGGATTCTTTCTTTATCGCCCGTGATTCGGTACCCGTCAGCGCCTGCAGGAAAAAGGAATGTCTCCTGTATGTGGAAATTGACAAGTCCGTTCAGACCTTATACTTGTATATTTTTGGGGAACTGAAAGACAGTTTCCTGGTCTCTACCGGGAAAGGCGCTAAATACGAAACGCCGGAAATGGATCTGCACCCCCGCGGTCCCATTCTTACGAAATACATGTCCAGGAAATTTCCGGGCGGCAATTATTTCGGAATGGGCAATATGCCTTACGCGGTATTTGTAAAAGGAGGGTATGCCATTCATGGCACCACGAAAGGAAATTTTTCAAGACTGGGAAAGAAAGCCTCTCACGGCTGCATCCGGCTTCACCCCGAAAACGCCAAAGTGTTCAACGCGCTGGTGAAAACGATCGGGCTGAACCGTACCTGGGTTACGGTGAAAAATCAGATCGTACGGAATACTCCATCCGGTTCTGCAAAGCCCTGAGGAGGATGCGGGAACGGAAATTAGTTCATTTCATTTCGGGTTTAACTCATTTCATGCAACAGGTGGCATGCTAATAATGGCTGCCAAATATATTTGACATATAAAACAACTGATATGAAACCACTCACCGCCTTATCCCTGATCACCGCCGCTATACTCATCCTGGCTCCGGTGGAATTTGTTTCCGCACAGCAATACAAACTTCGCCAGTCCACCGGGATGATGGGGATGAATTCCGAATCCACGATTTATGTAAAGGGCATGCGGAAAAGAACCGAAGGCGGGGGATATATGGGGCAACCCAATAACCTCGTTACCATCGAACAATGCGACAAACAACGTACGATAACCCTGAATGTAAAAAAGAACCTGTATTTCATTGAGCCGTTTTCAAAGGACCAGGAAGAGGTGATCGATGAAGATGATAAAAAACCCGCCGTAAAACCCAAGACCGTTCCCGTCACCACCCAAAAAGGTGGCACCATAACGATGTACTATAATATCCTGGATACCGGCGAGCGGAAGAAAATGTACGGATTCACGGCCAGGCGTATCTGGACTACGCAGAAGATGAAACCTTCCCCGGATGCCTGCAGCATGAAGGACAGTTTTATGATGAAAACGGACGGGTGGTATATTGATCTGCCCGAATTCAACTGCCCGGTGAGATACAAACCGTCCACTTCCTATAACGGGGGATACACCAAACCGGAATGCCAGGACCGGTTTGTAACCCGCCGCAGCGGAAAAGGAAAACTGGGGTTTCCCCTTTATGAGAAGCGAACGATTATCATGGGCGACGGAACAGGTAAAACCACGGAAATGGTCACCGAACTGGAAACCCTCGAATTGACCACGGGAAAACTGGACTCTATGCTGTTTGAAATTCCCCCCGGTTACAAGGAAGCGAAAAGCATGGATGAACTGCAGGACAAGTTCGACCCTACCGCCATGGCCAAGGAATATATGGATCAGTATAAGAATAAGGACAATGCAAATAATGATGCGGTTAATAATGAAATAAAGAAACCGGGAACCTTACGCATTGGGGTACTCGAACCCAAAGGGGAGGGATCATTCCAGGCTGGCGTTTTACAGCAGCACCTGGTAGGAACCATGCAAAGCGGTAACCTGGATGCGGTGGCGGTTGAATCGGAAGAAGATGCCCGTGCCAAAAGCTGCGACCTTCTCCTGGCTACCGAGTTTACAAGAGTCAAACAGGCCGGTAAAGTGGGAGGTATCCTGAAAGCGATCAAGAACGCCGATCCCAATGCCGCCAGTTCCTTTAACATAGAAGCCAGCATGATCGTGACCAAACTGGCAGACGGCAGTACGGCAGCCGAACAGAATGTAAATGGTAAATACGACGGGAAGCCCGATGATGCGGCTAAAAAAGCGCTGGATGAGGGCAGCCGTGGATTACTGAAGACACTGAAATAAATGTTCTTCCATTGACTTTATTCTCCTGAATACGAACAGAGATCCCGTAACGACCGTTACGGGATCTCTGTTATCCAGCCGGCGTGGCACCTTCCCGGCAGGGAAGGGTGAATATTAACCCGTAAGCCCGGGTCTTACCGGTCTAATTGGTAAATTTGACTTCTGCACGCCGGCACGCAAACAAAAACCAGCATCCATGCAGCGAATCACTCCTTTTCTATGGTATGACGGCAACGCGGAGGAAGCCGTCCGGTTATACACTTCCATTTTCCCGGATTCAAGGATCATTGATATCTCCTATTGGGAAGAAGGATCTCCCTTCCCCCGCGGGCAGGTACAATGCGCGAGTTTTGAACTGAACGGACTGAGGTTATATGCCTTTGATGCAGGGCCGATGTTCAGGTTCACCGAAGCGGTTTCTTTCTTTGTGCCCTGCGACACCCAGGATGAGATCGATCATTACTGGGAAAAACTCACGGCCGACGGAGGACAGGAAAGCATGTGCGGCTGGCTGAGAGATAAATTCGGCCTTTCCTGGCAGATCGTGCCCTCCAGCCTTCAAAAAATGCTGGGCGACCCCGACCGGGGGAAAGCGGGCCGCGTGGCCGGGGCCATGTTGAAAATGAAGAAGTTTAAGATAGCCGATCTTCAAAAAGCATTTAATGGCGGGTAAATCAACCGGTAAAAAACCGCTGGGGAATAGAAGGACTTGTCCATTGGGGCATGTGTTTTTTAAAAGCAGCGATTGCCCGGTATGCCCGGTTTGCGGCAAGCAAAAACCGGTAGGCCCGGCCTTTCTGCAGGGCCTGGCGGCTCCCGCCCGAAGGGCGCTGGAGAAAGCCGGTATAAAAACCGTAGAGGACCTTTTCCGCTGGAAGGAAGCCGATCTGCTGCGGCTGCACGGGCTCGGCCCGGCCTCCATACCCGTTTTGCGAAAAGCCCTTACCGTTCGAAAAACGAAATCGAAAAAGCGATAAACAGGTCCCCGTTCCGGCCAGCCGGCGGGATTAAAATTTTAGCCCGGTGATTTCACCAAACTTTTACTTTTGTCGCGGCAAAATCATTCACCGCTAACCCATCGCACCACATGACCAATTCATACCTCGATCTCGTCAAGCAGACTTTCAATTTTCCGCAGGAGGGCATAGAAGTAAAAGAAGGCAATCTTTATTTCAACGGGCTTGATCTCAAGGCCCTGATCCGCAAGTACGGTACCCCGATGAAGCTGACCTATCTGCCCAAGATCGGGATGCAGATCAAAAAAGCCAAGCAAATGTTTGCAACGGCATTCAAGAAACACAAGTACGAAGGCAAGTACTACTATTGTTACTGCACCAAGAGCTCCCATTTCAGCTTCGTGGTGGAAGAGGCCCTGAAAAGCGATATTCACCTGGAAACCTCCTATGCTTATGATATCGAGATCATCAAAAAACTCTACAACAAAAAAAAGATCACCAAGGACATCCATATCATTTGCAACGGTTTCAAGCAAAAGGGTTACACACGGCGCATTGCCAGCCTCCTGAACTCGGGTTTTCAGAATGTGATACCGGTCCTGGATAATAAAGAGGAGCTCAGGGATTACGCGCAGTCGGTTAAAGTGCCGTTTAAACTCGGTATCCGCGTGGCCGCGGAAGAGGAGCCGAGCTTTCCGTTTTATACCTCCCGGCTTGGTATCCGCGCCAAGGACATCCTGGAATTTTATGTGGACAGGATCGAGGGCTACGAGAGTAAGTTCCAGCTCAAGATGCTCCATATTTTTCTTAACAAAGGCATCAAGGATGATATTTATTACTGGAGCGAGCTGAACAAAGTGATCAATCTCTACTGCCAGCTCAAAAAGATCTGCCCCGAACTGGATTCCATCAATATCGGTGGCGGCTTCCCCATCAAGCACTCGCTGGGTTTTGACTACGACTACCAGTTTATGATCAACGAGATCGTCCGGAACATCAAGACGGCCTGCAAAAAAGCCAAAGTGCCCATGCCGAATATTTTCACCGAGTTCGGAAGCTATACGGTGGGAGAGAGCATGGCGCATATTTACAGCGTCGTCGCCGAAAAGGTTCAGAATGACCGGGAAACATGGTACATGATCGATTCCTCGTTCATCACCACGCTGCCGGATACCTGGGGGATCGGGGAAAAGTTCCTGATGCTTCCCGTCAACAAATGGGATCATGATCACCAGCGGGTGGTGCTGGGAGGCATTACCTGCGACAGCCACGACTATTACGATTCCGAGGAACATATCAATGAAGTGTTCCTGCCCAAGATCAATGGCGATAAGGAGCCTTTATATGTCGGATTTTTTCATACCGGGGCCTACCAGGACCAGATCAGCGGTTACGGGGGCATCAAGCACTGCCTCATCCCTTCTCCCAAACACATCATAGTGGGATATGACAAGAACGGAAAACTGACCGACTGGCTGAATGCCAAACAACAATCGGCGCAGAGCATGCTGAAGATCCTGGGCTATAAATAAATTGATAAAGGTTGATTTGCAGGTTCCGGGGGATAAGCCACGAAAACACACGAAAAAACACGAAAGCACACATAGGGAGGACTTAATTTTCCTGTTTTTAAGTGGATTTCTTGCCGCCCTCAATTTAGCCACGAAAACACACGAAAGCACACGAAAGAGGTTTTTAGTATTCGTGATTTTTATTGAGATTTCGTGGTGCCTGGAATTTAGCCACGAAAACACACGAAAGCACACGAAAGAGGTTTTTAGTATTCGTGA
>CAYRHU010000015.1:0-4666 GCA_964424155.1 uncultured Chitinophaga sp. | reverse complement strand
ATTTCGTGGTGCCTGGAATTTAGCCACGAAAACACACGAAAGCACACGAAAGAGGGATTTTGTTTTCGTGTTTTTTAGTGTGATTTCGTGGCCAAAAAATCAAGTGTTTTTCTACCTGCTTTGCCGGCTGTACCGCTTCCATTCATCGTATTCCCAGCGGCTGTACCGAATGTCGCGCAGGTGTGAATTGTCGATGTAGAACCGGTTGTCATACCCCTTCCAGTAAAGATAACCCGCGGGGCTGCGGTGATAGAATCTTCCGCCGGGACTCTGCTTCATCACAAACCCCGGTGTGGGAGTAATGATAAGGGAGGCGGATGAGTAGTATCGGGTTGGCTGGGGAGCGGGCTCGCGGTAAACCTCCTGCTCACGGTATTCCCGGTCATAATCCCTGTCCTTTTTTTTGTTGGCCCATACCCGGCTGGGCTGGCAACTGGAAAATACAAGCGCAACGGCGCCCGCCGCTGCCAGTGAGAGAATAAATGTTCGCTTCATGGCTGACTTTTTAGATTAACAGATGCGGATTATTGAAAAAAAGTTGATTTAATCTTCCCTTGATTTTTTGGCCCTCACCGTACCATCGGGGGATGATTTGGCAACCGGATCGCTTGTGACCGGTGCGGGTTTTGCATTTACATAAACCGGTTTGATGTCCTTTTCCCTGTTATGGGTGACGCTATCGGTTTTTGGGGTTACCGTTCCGTTTGCAGGATAGGTTTTTGAAAAATTGTCCAGCACCAGAGAACTGTTGGCTGTATCTCTTCCCATTATGATATCCGTGCTTACCCAGCTGCCGGGATCCTGTTCGGATTCATCCATCTCCAGGAATCGCAGGGCCGTGACCGTGCTGTCTTTTTCAGTTGCTGCGCGCGGGGCGAATAATTTACTGCTGTATTCTTTGGTGGCGGAACAACCGGCCGCCAGGGCCGCGGCAAACAGGAATGCAACCGCTTGTCCAAATTTGGCTGTCTGCATGGTCACAGGGTTTATCTTGTGTGAAATAAATCCAACGTAATGATGTTCCAATTCATTTGCCACAAACTCTTAAAATCCTCCCGCATGCGCTACTTTCTCATTGTATTAACATTATGGCTCTCCGGCGCGAATGCCGGTGCCCAGACGGCGGAGGACTCCGTAAAGACGGTTATCAACAACATGTTCACAGCGATGAAGAACGCCGACCCGGTACTGCTTAAATCCTGTTTCGCCGACAGCATGGTGCTGCAAACCATCGGCTGGAACAGGGAAACAGGGAAACTGGTTGTACGAAACGACGCCCCAGCCGGTTTCATCGACTTTATCAGTAAGGAATCACCGGGCAATGCCGACGAACGGATCAGTTTTGAGACTGTTAAAATTGACGGCCCCCTGGCCAGTGTTTGGACTCCCTACCAGTTCTACTATAAGGGAAAGTTCAGTCATTGCGGGGTCAATTCGTTCCAGTTGGTGCGGTTCAACGGGGTTTGGAAAATCCAGTACCTGATTGACACAAGGAGAAAGGCGGGTTGTGAATGATCCGCAAAGACAGGGCATGCCCTGTCTCTACGAATATCAACAAAAAAACCCTCCGTGGAAACGGAGGGTTTAAACCAAAACCAACTGCTTATGAGAAAAAATGTATATGAACTTAATTGACTGTTATCGTGGTGGTGGCGGGTTTGACTTCCTCTTTCTTGGGAAGGTTTAACAGCAACACCCCGTTGACGTACGACGCCCCGATCCTCGTTGCATCGATTTTTTCATCCAGTGTGAAAGTTCTCTTAAAAGAACGGTACCCATACTCGCGCCGGATCTCCTTCTCATTTTCTTCTTTTGTTTCTGTCTTCCTTTCGGCTGAGATCGTCAGCAGGTTGTTTTCCAGGTTGATGACGAAATCAGTTTTTTCAAACCCCGGTGCCACTACTTCCATCCGGTATTCCTTCTCTGTTTCTTTGACGTTCACCGGGATTAAACCCTTCGTTGCGGGTTCGTTAAAACCGGTGCGAAACAGTCCCGGTAATTCAGAGAACAAATTATCTACAAGATTGTTCAGTGTGCCTTCAAGAGGCCGGTTGTTGAATTTTACGTGTGTCATAGCTATGTGGTTTTTTGTTGGGTATTTTGTTACAGGCTCATCAGATCAAAGAATATTCCAGCCCGTTGGCACTAACATTTTGGCCGGCCGGCGGCCGTTCCGGGGGACAGAATTTCCGAATTGGGGAATTTTTGCTGACAGAATTTCAATATGCTCTTACAGGCAATATCCCCTTGAACATTTTGGTTAACTTTGCGTTTCATTATTCAAAATGAATTTATATGTATCCTGAAGAAATTGTGATCCCTATGAAAGAGGAGTTGACCGACAACGGATTTATTGAACTCCTTACCCCTGCCGAAGTGGACGCCCAAATTGCCAAAGAAGGCACCACCCTGGTCATGATCAATTCGGTCTGCGGATGTTCCGCCGGTACTGCGCGTCCGGGAGTGCTGATGGCCGTGGCCAATACGGGAAAAAAACCCGACTACCTGACCACCTGTTTTGCCGGATTCGATATTGATGCGGTCAGAACCCTTCGCCAGCACCTGATGCCTTTTCCGCCTTCATCACCCTCCATCGCCCTGTTTAAAGACGGTCAACTGGTTCATTTCATCGAAAGACACCAGATCGAAGGCCGCCCGGCGCAGATGATCGCCCAAAACCTGATCGGGGCGTTTGAGCAGTATTGCTGACGGTCCGCTGTTGACAGTCCACAGTCTACAGTCCACAGTCTACAGTCCACAGTCCATAGTCGACAGCTGGCAGTTTCCTTTTAATATTTCATAATCTCAATATGAAATTGAGTCAACTTATTTAGTAGACTCCCGGCTCCCGGCTCCCGACTCCCGACTTATTTATATATATTCGCCAACCAACTGTACTTTCATGTATCCCAACCTGTACTACGCCTTTAAGGACCTTTTTGGCATTGAATTGAACTTTCTCAGGTTTGTAAATTCCTTTGGTTTTTTTGTCGCGATCGCCTTCATTGTGGCTGCTATTTTATTATCCAATGAGCTGAGACGAAAAAGCAAACAGGGATTGCTTTCCTATACGGAAATGCAGGTCACGGTGGGGGAGCCGGCATCGCTTTCGGAACTCGCGCTGAATTTCCTGCTGGGCTTCCTGCTCGGGTATAAGATCCTGGCTCTTTTCATCCTGAAAAGTTCGGCAACCGTGGATCCCCAGGCTTTTATTTTTTCCACGATGGGGAGTTGGCCGGCGGGTATCGGGCTGGGACTACTTTTCGCAGGTTTGAAATGGTGGGATAAGAACAAACGCAAACTGGCCAAACCGGAAAAAAGGATGGTCCGGATATGGCCGCACGACCGGGTAGGCGAGATCACGATCCTGGCCCTTGTTTTCGGATTGCTGGGGGCTAAACTTTTTGACATTTTTGAAAACTGGAGCGGGTTTTTAAAGGACCCCCAGGCTTACCTGTTCTCCCCCTCGGGGCTGACTATGTACGGGGGACTGATTTGCGCGGGCCTGGCCATTTTGTGGTATGCCCGCAGGCATAAGATCGGCGTCCTGCACCTGACCGACGCGGTGGCTCCATCGCTGATGCTGGCCTATTCGATCGGCCGGATCGGGTGCCAGGTGGCGGGCGACGGCGACTGGGGCATTCAAAGCGACCTGGCAAAAAAACCCGGGTTCCTTCCCGACTGGATGTGGTCTTACCGCTATCCGCATAATGTGAACGAGGCCGGGATCCCCATTCCGGGGTGTACGGATGTGAAATATTGCAACCAGCTCGAGTTTGGCGTTTATCCCACACCCCTATACGAAGTCATCGCCTGCTTTATACTATTTCTCATTTTATGGGTTTTACGCAAAAGACTGAAAGTGCCGGGGACTCTTTTCGCTCTTTACCTGATTTTTAACGGGTTCGAGCGGTTTTTTATAGAAAAGATCAGGGTCAATAACCGCCTGGATATCTTTGGTTTTCAACCCACCCAGGCCGAAGTCATATCCACCCTTCTCTTCCTGGGCGGACTTTTGATGTGGATATTGCTCACTCGGGCCAACCGGAAAAAAAGAACCCGCACATCCGGTAACCAGGCTCCTTAAACGCAGACTGGTTTCCCGGGCCAGACGGGAAAACCCTCACCCTGTCCCGGTTCCGACTTAAAAGAAGACCCTTTTGGAGACGGCTCACACCTGTTGGTAATTTTTAGCCAAATCGCTATGAGATACCGTGATTATTAGGTATTTTTGCAGACGGTCCCGGACGGAAAATTCATCTTTTGCAATTAACTATCCATTTGCAACAACCTGCAAACAAAGACTGTCATTATTTCGTTTTATTCTAAATTTCTTTAGTTATGCGGCAGCTCAAAATTGCTACCCAGATCACGAACAGGGATTCCCAGGCTGTTGAGAAGTACTTGCAGGAAATTTCAAAGATCCCGATGATCACGCCGGAGGAGGAAACAACCCTGGCGCAACGGATCAAGATGTTTAATCGCAATCCTGTTGATTCTCAAAGAGCGCTGGATAAACTGGTGCAGGCCAACCTGCGCTTCGTGGTTTCTGTGGCCAAGCAATACCAACATCAGGGGTTGTCACTGAGTGACTTGATTAACGAGGGTAACCTCGGCTTGATCAAAGCGGCACAACGCTTTGACGAAACCAAGGGTTTCAAATTCA
>CAYRHU010000014.1:38169-58189 GCA_964424155.1 uncultured Chitinophaga sp. | reverse complement strand
TTGCCGCATAAAGAGTTATTCGATATAAAAGGCACATACCTGAATGCCGCCTATATGCACCCGATGAGCAAGGGAAGTTTCCGGGCGATCGGCGCTTACCTGAACGAACGAATGGTGAACGGGCAGGAGCCCCGCTATAATATGGACGAAACCCGAAAGGAAGCGGCCCGTCTTTTTGCCAAACTGATCAACGCGGATCCCGGAGAGATCGCCTGGGTGCCGAGTACCATGGTGGGAGAAAACTTCGTGGTGAACGGGCTATCGCTTCCTTCCACCAACGGAAGAGTGGTGACGGATGCCTATCATTTCAGCGGCTCCCTTTATATGTACAATGAACTGGCCAAACAGGGTCTTGACCTGCATATCATTCCCCCGCGGGAAAACAGGATCCATTACGACGACCTCGAAGCGGCCATCCGTCCTGGTACCAAACTGGTGGCGGTTTCACTGGTATCGGCCTTTAACGGTTTTCAGCACGACCTGAAAAAAATCTGCGAGATCGCCCACGCGAAGAACGCGCTGGTATTCGCCGATATCATACAGGCCGCGGGCGCCGTGCCTATTGATGTGAAAGACAGCGGGGTGGATTTCTGTTCCACCGCCACCTACAAGTGGCTGATGGGTGATTTTGGCGCCGGTTTTTTATATGTAAGAAAAGACAGGTTGCCCATGCTGAAAAGAAGTCAGATCGGCTACCGGCAGGAGGCTTCGTTTATTTCGCACCTGTTTCCCTTTGATGAACCCGGTGATAAAATGTTTGAGACCGAAAGCCGGAAAGACAGCGGCGGATATTTTGAAGTGGGCACACTGGCCAATGAAGCCATTCCCGCGCTTCGCCACTCGCTGGATTACCTGCTCCATACCGGGGTGGAGAAAATTGAACAATACCGGAAACCGATGCTGGAACGGCTGCAGCAAAGACTCCCTGCGTTGGGTTTTACGCCTTTAACACCCGTAGACTCAACTTCACCGATCGTATCGTTCGCGTATAAAGACGCCTATTTGAAGCTGAAACCTAAAATGGACGCGGCGGGGATCAATATCCAGCTATATAAGAACAGGCTCCGTGTTTCACCTTCGGTTTATAATGACGTAGAAGATGTTGAACGGCTAATTAAAGCGCTGGGTTGAATAAGAAATAAAAGAAATGATCCGATACAATCCTGTTATACGAGTCATGGCCTGTCTGCCAATTTTCCTCCCCGTGCTGTCGCTATGCGGACAACAGCCGGTGGAACGAAGGTCCGTTACCACGCACCAGGGGTTTTTCAACGCACAACACGTTAACTACAGAGCCGATGTCAGGGAATATTTTTTCAAACCGGACAGTCTCGCTTCACCCGCGGTTACCGCCATATCTACATCGTATGTCAAATTAAATGTACCGGTTCCGGGGGTGCGACCCATCCTGTTCATCTTCAACGGGGGGCCCGGCGCCTCCTCATCTCCCCTGCACATGAACGCGTTTGGGCCGGTGCGTATCCAGCGGGAAAAAGACAGCAGCCGGATCATCGATAACCCTTACTGCCTGCTGGATGTGGCCGATCTTGTTTTTATCGATCCTCCGGGCACCGGTTTCACCCGCGTGTTTGATTCCGCCTCGGCGGCCCGCTACTGGGATGTGAACGGCGACGCGGAGCTTTTTCTTGACCTGGTCAAAAGATGGAAGACAGAAAATAAAAGAGAGTCATCGCCCGTATTTCTCTGCGGTGAAAGTTATGGCACGATGCGCGCGGCCGCGATGATGGGATTGGCAAAGGATCTGCCCGTTTCCGGAGCGATACTCCTGGCCAGTGTGTTCGATTTCAGTTTAACCGCCCCCGCTCCCGGCAACGACATGCCCTATGTACTTTTCCTGCCGGGCATGGCGGCCGTGGCCTGGTATCATTCGAAATCTGACCCGGGAATAAAAGATGCCGGACTGGCATACAACGAAGCGATGCATTTTGCATTAAATGATTACCTCCCCGCTTTAGCGAAGGGAATTCATCTTACAGCCGAAGAAAGAGATAGAATCGCCACCCGGGTTTCGGCCATCATGGGTTTATCAAAAAAGATCATCCTGGAAAAAAACCTGCGCGTCACGCCAAAGGATTTCCAACTACTCCTCCTGGCCGACAAAAATAAACGGGTCGGCCAGCTGAACGGGCAGATCACCGGGCCGCTGCATAACCCCGGCGCTAAACCTCCCTTCGACGATCCCTCCATGTCGTTCAATCCTTCCACCCGCGGGCTGGTGGGTAACTATTTTAACCGGCAACTTCGCTTCGAAGACAGTTCAACGTATAAATCTTTGAACCTGGGCGTGAACAGCCGGTGGAATTTCACGAATATGTCGGATGAGTTCGGGTACTGGACCGTAGCTCATCACCTCGTAAAAGCGATGAAGGATCAACCGCGCCTGAAGCTGCTGGTGGCCGGCGGTTATTATGACCTGGCCACCCCGCCTTTTGCCGCGCGGTATGTACTGGAGCATATCGATGTGCCGGCCGAACGGGTTTCCTACGCCGATTTTCCGACGGGACATTCCATATTTGACAATGAAACTGAATTAAAAAAACTGGCCGGTCTTGTTCGTTCGTTCATAGCCCCGCAAAACAATGATTGAATCAACGGCTTGTGCTGATCCAGGTCATTGGTTTCTTTAGAACATAATTGGTTTCTTTGATCACTGATTTCCGGAGATCATGAACATACGGATCCTTCTCATATGCGGCATCCTGGCTTCGGTGTTTTACTTCGCCATGAACATCTATGTGCCGATGCTGTACCCGGGATACGATGTATCCTCCCAAACGGTCAGCGAATTATCTGCCATTGGCGCTCCCACCCGACCGCTCTGGACCATCCTGATCATCCCCTATAGTTTGCTGGCCACCGCATTTGGATGGGGCGTATGGGTTGCCTCAAAAGGAAACCGCCCGCTCAGCATAGCGGCTGCGCTGCTGATCATTCACCCTGTCATAGGCATATTCTGGCCCCCGATGCATACGCGGGAAGTGCTGGCTGCGGGGGGCGGAACCGTTTCGGATACGCTTCATATAGTATGGACAGCCATCACGGTGCTGCTCATGTTGTTTTCAATTGCTTTCGCCGCGGGGGGATTGGGAAAAAAATTCCGCGTTTATTCTGTAATAACGATCGTTGTACTCCTGCTCTTCGGCATTTTAACCGGGATGGACAGTCCCCGGATGGAGAAAAACCTGTCCACTCCCCGCATGGGAATCTGGGAACGGATCTCCATCGCCGCCTACATGACCTGGGTGATCGTGTTGGCCATGGTATTGCTGCGAAAGGAAAAAATTAATAATTCGCCACCGGCCGGATGATCCCACACCCGCCTGCCTCCGATTTATTTACGAACCGGGACAACTTTGTTAATTTCATATTACGAATAGTGAAAGGATTTTTTTTGCGCAGGGACAGGAGGTATTACCTGGTATGAACACCGATCTTCAGCCATCCATTATTCCTTACAGGGAAGAATTCCGGGAACCGTTAACGGCCGCCTGGGAAAGATCCGTACGGGCCACTCACGGATTTCTTCTTCCGGAAGACATTGACTATTTCAAAGAGATTGTCAGGAGGATCGAAAACGGGCAAGAAAGAAATCCCGGCCCGGATTTGTAGCTTTATGTATAAACCCGTTAACAGGATATCATCCATTTTGTCCGGGGCAAATCTGCGCGGATGGCAATAAATAATGAATATAGGGCAGTATACCCGGCTATAAAGAATGCCATCGACCATTATTTTTCAGTTACGGGGAAAAACCGTTATGCAGACGCTTCCTTCTGGGTCAAACTGGCTGTGATCCTGTCTCTTATTGTGACCGGCTACACCGCCCTGTTTATATACGGGGAAAGTTCGCTGCTGATCGTTGCCGCCTGTTACGTACTCATCAATTTCGGGTCCACCCTTTTTGTAGTCAATGTGGCGCATGACGCATCGCACCAATGCATTTCAAAAAACAGGTCGCTCAACCGGTTGCTGAGTTTCTCCTGGAACATCATGGGGATCAGCAAATACTTGTGGGATATCCAGCATCATTTCTCCCATCATAATCATACCGGTATTCCCCGGCGGGACGTGGATATCGATGAGACCTATTGGATCCGTTACAGTCCCACGCACCGGTTCCGCCCCCAATTCAGGTACCAGCATCTTTATGCGCCTTTTCTCTATATGCTCTTCGGCATCTTTGTCATATTCGTCAAGGACTTCATTATGCTGTATTCGGGTAAACTGAAGTCCTATGGCGTAAAGAACCTGCCCCGGTATTTTGTATGGCGGCTCGTAGGGACAAAACTGGTTTATATTATTATAAGTATCATCCTGCCCATACTTTTATTACCTTTTGCAGGGTGGCAGGTGCTGCTTATTTACCTCTTTACACTTTCCCTCAGCAGCGGGTCCATGCTGGTGGTACTGGTCATACCGCATATCAATGAATATGCCGTCCGGCAGGAAAAAGAGATTATTATAAAAGATCAGCAGGACTGGGTGATGCAACAACTGCATGCCAGTGTAGACAGTTCGCCGGAAAGCAAATGGCTGGGTGAGTTACTGGGCGGGCTGAACACCCATCTTCTTCATCATTTATTTCCGAATATCTGCCATGTACATTACCGGGAACTGACCAGGGTGATGCGGCAGGTATTGTCCAAACGGGGTATTCCTTACAGGGAGAGAAGTTTTGCAGGGGCTGTCGCCGATCATTTCAAATTTTTGAAACAAATGGGGGTACGGCCGGCCATACCGGGGAAAACAAATTATCCCGCCGCCTTCATCCAGGATAACGTACACAAGACCGCTGTTTAGGCGGAATGAGGGTCAGGCAGGGCCGATTTTCCCTTGCTGAAAAATCTCCGCATGAATTCTTTTTTGGAATCATGATAACCGGAAACCATTCCCAGTTTATACATGGCATAGATAAATAACCAGGGCAGGTCAAGCTGATATGAAAGAAACCCGGTGCGCGCGCTGTTCGGAAATAAATGATGGTTGTTGTGCCATTCGCCGGCCAGGATGCCCGGTCTCACCTGGTTCACCGAAAGATTGGTTCTGTCAAAATCGATACCGTCCCTGTGCTTATGATTCCCTTTGCCATGACCGGTGTAATTGAAAGTACGTACGGTTATGAACCAGAATAAAGCGGCGCCGAACATCGCGCAGACCAGTCCCGGTCCGCCCGCGAGATAAAAAACCGTGAACCAAAAACACCAGTTCATCAACAGGAGGGAAATGGTATATAACGGGGCGGCCACCGTGCCCCATCGACGATATTGTCGGTAACTGTTGACATGAACCCCGGTATGACTGATCAGTCGCACCGCTGTTTGATAATCCCGCTCATCCAGATCCGGGGAGATGCGCTGGTGGTTCACTTCTGCCAGCAGGCAGTAAAGCAACCCGCCCCGGGCATTATAGGGATCGCCCGGCTTATCTGATTTCGCGTGATGCACGATGTGCGAAAACACATAGATCTCTTCGGGAACGGTTTTGATGACCAGGTTCTGGACAAGCAATCGCCAGACAGGGCGACTGAACCGGAATGCACGGTGCGTACAATAACGATGCAGCCAGACAGTCGTGTGAATGCTCATGGCGAACATGCTGTAAAACAATAAAAGCAGGGTCAGTCCCCATGAAAAATAGTTGGCCAGGTACAGGTAAAGAAAAGGGACCAGGGCGGCTATGATCAGCCAACTCAGCAGGGACACCCAGTTTTTCCGGTTCCGGAAAATATTCACCCTGGAAATTGCTTCCTTTATTAATTGTCCCGGTGATGGTTTGACCAGCGCGCCGTCCCTGCCGGCCCAGCCGTAGGAAGGTTTTTGCAATATGATATCCACGAAGGCCATGGTTCAGCCCGTTACATACCGGGTTTACATTTGAGAGGATCTGTCATCTCAAATTACATAAATAAACAAGACCGGTAAACAAGTCATCAATAAATTCGGACAACATCGATATATTAGCTTAACTGGATCACACTTCATTCAACCATACCTTTATTTCATAAAATGAAAAACTGGGGCTTCCGGTTCAGGGAAAAGATCAAGTTCGGGCTGTTCAGGCCCGTGTTGCTGAAGATCGGTGGCTGGATGGGCAAATACTCCACTGTGGGTGATCACCCGGTCTTCGATAACAGGCGATTCGAATGGACAACGTTGCTTGAAAATAACTGGCAGGCGATTCGGAAAGAACTCGAAGCGGTACTGGAACACCACGGCAGCCTGCCCAGCCTGCAGGATATCCAGCAGGAACAAAAAGTGCTGAACCAGGATAACCGATGGAAAACCTTTTTTCTTTATGGATTCGGCATAAAGGCCACACTCAACTGCAGGGCCTGTCCTGTTACCTCCTCCCTGCTTGAAAAGATCCCGGGCATGAAGACAGCCTTCTTCTCGGTTCTTTCCCCGCGCAAACACATACCCGCGCATAAGGGGATATTTAAAGGGATCATCCGCAGTCACCTGGGACTGATCATACCCGGCCAACCGGGGGATTGCGTGATGCGGATCGAAAAAGAGAATATTTGCTGGCAGGAAGGAAAAGCGGTTGTGTTTGACGACACGTATGAACATGAAGTGTGGAACAACACGGATGAAATAAGGGTTGTCTTACTGGTGGATGTTATCCGGCCTTTCAGGAAGCCGCTTTCCTTTATAAACAACGCTATAGTCCGGCTGATCGGGAATTCATCCTATGTAAAGGAGGCCATGCTGAATCACCAAAAATGGGAGGCGGAGTTCTACCGGGCTAAGAACAAGGATCAGCCGGCACTCCAGAATGCCTGAAGATAATTTCGTACCGTACAGTTTATTCTTTATAAATTGAACACCGGGTCCCGGCAAGTGCACCCCCGATACATTTATTTCCTTATTCTTATATACCGGTTGCGACCGTTAAACTGATCAGTATATGAAACCGATTTCCTCAAGACAACTGAAAATGCTGGGCATGCTCCTTTTCCTGCTCGGTCTTATTACCGGATTCGTCATCATGAATTTCAGGAATCCGCGGATGGGACTTGCCGCGCACCTGGAAGGGGTGATGAACGGAACCTTCCTGGTGATTGCCGGATTTTTGTGGAATGAACTGAAGATAACGGATACCTGGAGAAAATGGCTGGTCATCACCCTGCTTTATGGCACTTTTGCCAACTGGCTTTTTACTGTATTCTCCGCTGTAATGGGAACATCAAAAATAAACCCGCTTTCCGGCGCCGGGTTTCAGGGCACGGCCCTGCAGGAGAATATCATTTCCGCAGGTTTTGTTTCTGTCGGGTTAACCATGGTCTTTGCCCTGGGGGTGATCGTGTACGGGCTCCGGGGAAAACAGTTTTAATTACCCGTGAACGTACATTCCTACCTGGCACGCATCGGTTATACCGGTTTCCCCGATACCGGTTTTGAAACGCTGGCGGCGTTGCAGAAGGCCCATTTACTGACTGTTCCTTTTGAGAACCTTGACATTCATGCTCACATACCGATCGATCTTTCCCGGTTATTTGAAAAGATCGTGATCCGCAACAGGGGTGGATTCTGTTACGAACTGAACAGTCTTTTTTATGAGCTGCTTAAGGCAATTGGATTTAACGTAAAAATGATCTCGGCCAGGGTGTATGACAAAGAAAAAGGGTTTGGCCCCGAATTCGATCATATGGCGATCATCGTAGCCCTGGATGGAGTTCATTGGCTGGTGGATGTAGGATTCGGGGAGTTCGCCTTTCAGCCGATGAGGATCGAAACGGGGAGGGAGCAAAAAGATCCGCGGGGGGTATTCCGGATCGATGAGTACGATTCACCCTATAAAATGGTGGTGAAAAAAAACACGGCCGGCGAATTCGTACCCGAGTATATTTTTTCGGAGACGGAGAGAAAATTATCCGAGTTCGAAACGATGTGTCTTTACCATCAAACCAGTCCCGAATCGCATTTCACCCAAAAACGGATCTGCAGCCTGCCCACGGACGACGGGCGGATCACCCTGACGGGAAATATCCTGAAAAAAACGTCGGGGGAAACGGTGACCGAGGCCGGGCTGGAAAATGAAGATGAAGTGAGGCGTGTGCTGGAAGAAATCTTCAAAATAAAAATTGATCCGTAACATTTTTCCTTGCCGCCTGCTTATCGATCTTCGGGCTTCCCCGATTTTTTCCGAACTTTAGGACAAGATGAGTCTCACTAAAAGGAAGGCCAGGTTTTATTATCTCAGTTTTTTACATCACGATCTAAGAGCCAGCATCACGGTTTTCTTCGTCGCCCTCCCGCTTTGTCTCGGGGTGGCGCTGGCCTCCAACGCCCCGGTCTCGTCCGGTTTGATCGCCGGTATTATCGGCGGCCTGGTCATCACCCTGATCAGCGGATCGCCCCTAAGTGTAAGCGGACCCGCCGCGGGACTGACCGCTATCTGCGCAGCAGCCATCACCGAGCTGGGCTCCCTGCAGGTGTTTTTCCTGGCCGTGTCGCTGGCCGGTTTATTACAACTATTGCTGGGCATGCTGAAACTTGGCGGTTTCACGCACTTCATCCCTTCCGCGGTGATCAAGGGCATGCTGGCAGCCATCGGGATCATCCTGATCTCCAAACAGGTGCCGCTGCTGATCGGCTACGACAAACCGGATTTCTGGCGCAACGAGCTGTTCAATCTCATCACATTCAATCACGGTTTCAGTCATATTAAAAGCCTCTACCAAAGCGTTTCCATGGGAGCGGTGCTCATCGCGCTTCTCTCGCTGCTCCTGCTGATCGCCTGGAAAAAAACACTGGCCAAAAAGATCAGTTTCCTCCCCACTTCCTTTATCACCGTGTTATTTGGCGGTCTGCTGGCCTGGGTTTTTACGCAATACGTTCCGGCGCTGGCGCTGAAACCCTCTCAATTCATCAGTATTCCCGCCAATGCCTTCCAGGAAATGCGCTGGCCCGAGCCGTATAAACTTTTCAGTAACCCGGATATCTGGAGAACAGCGGTCATTATTTGTTTTGTAGCCTCGCTCGAAACCCTGCTGAGCCTGGAGGCCATCGATAAACTGGATCCGTATAACCGGATCAGCCCTCAGAACCGGGAACTGGTGGCGCAGGGCACGGGTAATTTCCTGAGCGGTTTGCTGGGCGGGCTTCCGATCACCGCGGTGATCGTCAGAAGTTCGGCCAATGCCGAAGCCGGCGCGAGAACAAGAATGTCAGCCTTTGTGCATGGCATCTGGCTGCTGCTGGCGGTCTTGTTCGCGGTCAGCATTATCAGTTTGATCCCCTATTGCGTACTGGCCGTGATCCTGATCCGCACCGGTTATAACCTGGCCAAACCGAAAATGATCCGCGCGGTGTATAAACAGGGAAGGGAACAATTTTTACCTTTTATCATCACGGTCTTTGCCATCCTTTTCACCGACCTGCTGATCGGGGTGCTGATCGGGGTGGGTTATTCCATTTATTTTATCATCAAACATACGTACCGGGCCGGGTTTGTGCTTAAGGAAAGAGTGGAAGGGCATACCCATCACTACACCATCGAGCTGGCCCTGAATGTCAGTTTCCTGAACAAGAAAAAATTCCTGGAAATGCTGGATAAAATTCCTGAATATTCCATCGTCGAGATCGATGGAAGCGACAGCGTGTATATCGACCAGGACATCCTCGAGATCTTCCATGATTTCCGGTCGAAAGCACATAACCGGCATATCCAGCTCATCATGAAAAATATTCCCGAAGTGGAAACGATCGAGTTGCATTAACCCGGGTCATTTTACGGGTGGATTATCCTTCCAGCGCCATAGATAAAGACAGGCATAGGTACGGTAAGGCGCCCATTGCGCGGTGATCTTCGAAATAGCGGCCTGCAATGTTTTTTTCTTCCTGTTTTTCAACCCGTACAAACCAATGACCGCCTGCTGCAGCCCGAGGTCGTCCATGGCAAAAATGTCTTCCCGGCAAAGCGCGAACATCAGCAGCATTTCCGTGGTCCATCTCCCCACTCCCTTAATCTGCGTGAGATAGGCGATCACTTCCTCATCATTCATTTTGGAAAGTTTCCGGTGATCCATTCCCTGTTCGATTTCAAACCGGGCCACATTATGTACATAACTTGCCTTGGCGTTACTCATGCCGATGGCCCTGAATTTTTCAACAGGTGTACTCATGATCTCCTGCGGGGATGGCTCCCGGCCTTCGTACAACTCCAGAAAACGGCGTTGTATCACATCGGCCACCCGGGTGCTCAGTTGCTGGCTCATGATGGAGTAACAGAGATAGAGACAGAGGTTCTTCTTCTTTTCCAGTTGGAAATGGCCATGTTGTTGGATAAGTTTTTTCAGGATGGGGTCGCGGGAGAGGTGTTTTTGATAATGCAAGTTGGTGGAAGGGTTAATTGGTTAATTAGGTCCTATACTACAGTAAGTCCTCTAATGTTCAATGCTCAATGTTCGATGTTCAATTTTCGATGTTCAATATTCAGTTTTGAATTCCCGCTAATCGTTTATTGCCCCATTCCCGGCTGCACCAGTTTCCAACCGGTCTTGGCTTTTTCCTCATCCACCATTTTTTTTACATCTTCCAGCAATTTTTTTGCATCGTAAATGATCCCGTCCTTGATGGTGTATTTCACGCCTCCTTTCCGGGTAACATTATTTTTCTCATCCAGGTATACGGCCCCGGTGCCATAGAGGTATTGCAGGTTTTGCAGGGGATTGGCATCGATGAGCACGATATCGGCGAGCTTACCGGCTTCGATCGTGCCGATCTCTTTGTCCATTCCCAGGGCCTGCGCGCCATTGAGCGTGGCGGAGCGGATCACTTCCAGGGGATGGAACCCGGCTTCACGCAACAGTTCCAGTTCCCGGATATAACCGAATCCATAGGTCTGGTAGATGAACCCGTTGTCCGAGCCCGTGGTCACTCTACCCCCGCGGTTCTTGTATTCATTTACGAACGTCATCCAGAGCCGGTAATTCTCCTTCCAGGCGATCTCCTGTTCCGTTCCCCAGTTGAACCAGTACGAGCCGTGTGAATCGCGGCTGGGTTCAAAGAATTTCCAGAGAGAAGGCAGGGTGTAGGTCTCATGCCATTCCGCGCGGCGGGTTTTGTGCAGATCGCGGCTGGCTTCGTATATATTGAAAGTGGGGTCAAGTGTGAAATCAAGCGAGAGTAATTCATTCATTACTTTATTCCAATGCTCGCTGTATGGCGACGCGGCCTGCTTCCATAATTTGCCCGCTTCTTCGAACCGGTGCTGTTCATTGTTATAATTATAATCAGCCGGGTAATCCTGCACGGTTCGGTCGGTGAATAGGGCTTCGGGAAGTCCGTACCAGTGTTCCATGGAGGTGAGACCGGCCCTTGCGCTGTGCAGCACGTTCCATCTTGCCACGGAAAGCTGAGCGTGATGACAACAGGAACGAAGTCCCAGTTTTTTATTTTCCCTGATGGCCGCTTCCATGATCTCCGGCGCGGCGCCGAAAAATTTGATTCCATCAGCGCCCTTCTTCGCATTCTCTCTCACCCATTCTATGGCCAGTTCGGGGGTATTTACCGGTTCTTTGGCGCCCATCCCGAACTCAGTATAGGCGAGAATGCGCGGTGCCGTGATCCTGTTGGCGGCGCTGAGCCGTTTTTCTTCCAGCGTCCAGTCCAGGCCATTGCCGGCCGACGGGTCGCGGATGGTGGTGATGCCATGCGCGAGCCACAATTTGAACACATATTCCGCGGGTGTGCCTTGTGATTTACCGCCGATATGACCATGCATGTCGACGAAACCCGGAAGCGCATACATGCCCTCGGCGTTCAGTTCTTTTCCCCCTTCTTTTAATTTAGGGCGGTTTTTCGACGGGGGCATCCCGGGATTTCCAGCGCTGGTCACCTGAACGATTCGGTTCCTTTCAATAACAATATCCATCGGACCGATGGGCGGAGCGCCATTGCCGTTGATGATCGTCACCCCGCGGATGATAAGTTGGGAATAGGGTCCATCCCCCTCATTCTTTTCAGGCGCTTTGGGTATCTGTGCCGCCAGTACGGTTGAAAAAAATACGGTGACGGCCAGTGACGCGATTCGCTTTTTATAAATCATCTTCCTTAATTGCAGCGAACAATTTACAGAACCTGGATGATTTGCCGCGAATTAAATAATATTAAATAGTGTAGGAAGATGTTTCGGCCCAGGTCTTGAACTCCGGAACCCTGTCACGGCTCACCACCACGTCATCGGTGGCCCCGTAACCCATCACGGTCAGTTTCAGACGGCCGTTATAATAAGGCTTCACCTGCAGAATTGCTTCAACGCTAACAATAAAACGGCGGTTCAACCGGAAAAACTGGCGGGGATCGAGAAGGTCGGAGAGTTGCTCCATGGTGGCATCCACCACATACCGGTTGCCTTCTTTATCCACGAGGTAAACGATCTTGTTATCCGCCTGGAAAAAAGCGATCCGGTCGGCATTGATAAAAAATAATCGCTGCCCCACTTTACCAAGGAATCTTTTCTTATAGCGCACAACGGGCAATACGGGTGAAAGTTTGTTAAGATCCGGGGGCGAAAATAATTGACTCCAGGACCGGAACTTATTGATGGCGGCGGCAAGGGTTTCCTGGGTGACAGGTTTGAGGATATAATCCACGCTGAGCAGCCGGAACGCGTCGAGCGCATACTGGTCGTAGGCCGTGGTGAAAATAACCGGCCGGGTAAAGTTCACCTGCCGGAAGATCTCAAAACTCAGTCCGTCGGAAAGCTGGATATCAAGCAGCAGGAGGTCGGGATGCGGATGATGTTTCAGGTAATGCACCGTTTCCTCCACGCTTTCCGGGCAGGCTACCACTTCGATGTCCGGGTCATACCGGTTCAGCAGGGTCAGCAATCTTTCCGAAGCCAGTTTCTCGTCTTCGGCGATCATCACTTTCATATCATTCAGTTTAAATGCAGCAGGGGTAAATTCACTTCAAAACGGTCATTGTTCCGATGAACCATCACGCTCCGGCCGCTGATCCCTTCATATCGTTTACGGATATTCATCAACCCGATTTGCGTGGAGGGCTCCTTCATGAGCCGGGGCTGGAGGTTATTTTGCACAAGCAGGGTGTCGTCCGCGCCGGCCCGGATAAGGATATGCAGGGGCCTGTTCCGGCTCACCACGTTATGCTTGATGGCATTCTCGATCAGCATTTGCAGGGCGGCAGGCACCACATGCCGGTTCTGGTATTGCTCGGGAATGTCGATAGTGACGGACAACCCTTCCCCGAACCGTTTTTGCAATAAGAACAGGTAGGGCTGGATGAATTCCAGTTCGGATCGCAGTTCCACCAGTTCCTTTTGCTGGTTGTTCAGGATATAGCGGTACACTTTTGAGAAAGCTTCAATAAACCGGTTGGCCTCCGGGTTATCCCGGATCACCATGCCCGAAAGCACATTCAGGTTATTGAAGAGAAAATGAGGATTGACCTGGCTCTTGATCAGTTGCAGTTGCGCCTGCTCATTATGGCGACGGAGTTCCTCCGCTTCGCTCCATTGCCGGCGGTATTCCCCGAAAAAATAAAGTATGGCGTTTACCAGGTGCAGGAACAGGTTGATCAGCGTGGCATAAATAATATTCAGCTTAAGGGGATTGCGGAGTTGCTCCCATCCATAGCCGTACCCCAAAGCGCCTGCACCATAAACCGACAGGGCGGCAGCGGCTACCGCGACGAGGTTCCCGGTTAGAAAAAAAATACCGAGGAAACGGAATTTATTTCCCTGCGAATAAAGTTTCTCCTTCAGGAATGGTTTGATCAGGCGATTGCCTTCCCAGGTTAAAAAAGTTACGCCAAGTATGGTAAGAAGCGCGTGATACCAGGCAATCCCGATATTGAAATAGTAGTAAACATCACAAAGCTCTGTATTTAAAAAAGCATACAGGGCCAGCAACAATATAAATAAGTACCTGTATCGGTGACGGAACAACATAGTCCGGAAATTAAGTCAGTCCCGCTGCCGCACGGGACTGACAAAGTTTTCACAGGGATACTGTTGCCGTTCATTATGGTAACAATACCCTGTCGATCAGGTGTACAACACCGTTACGGCACATAATGTTCGCCGCGGTGATATTGGAAAGGTTTCCACCATTGCCGCTGCCTGTAATGGAGGGGCCGCCGCCGGTACCATTGGTCAGGTTGATGGTAGTACTTCCGCCGGCCAGCATTGCTAATGAGCCATTTGCAAGATCAGAAGAGAAGGCCCTGCCACCCACCACATGGTAGCGTAAAACAGCCAGCAATGTTCCAACCGGGATCTGGTTGATATCGGTCAGGCTCAGCGTGTTCAATAATTGAGTGAAGGCCGCGTTGGTGGGCGCGAATACGGTAAGGGTGGCGCTGCCCAGGGTTCCGGCCAGCGAAGGATCCCCTCCCGGCGCGGTGGTGGCCCTTGTTACCGCCTTCACCAGTGAATCCAGTCCGCCGGCAACCGCCGTTTCAACGATATTTCCTGCGGGTGGGGTAAGCACGCGTCCAATTACATGCACCACCCCGTTATCGGCGCTCACATCGGCGGTGTTCACTTTTACTCCGTTGATGAAAACCCCATTGGCGTTTTTGGTTACAAATACCGAATCTCCGGAAGCTGTGGTCACTTTGGCATTGGGGCCCGCGGGTACATCGGCCGCCAGAATCCTTGCCCCGATGGTGTGATACAGCAGGATATTTGACACCTGCGCTTCCGTGAGTGAATTGAGTACGGTGCTGTTGATTCCCGAAGCCGTGAAGGCGGCATCATCCGGTGCGAATACCGTAAATGGCCCGGCGCCCCGGAGCGTGTTCTGCAGGTTGGCCTTTACCACCGCGGCTTCCAGTGTGCTGAAATTGGCGTTGGCCACCACCAGGTCGGTAATGGTATTGCTGGTTGTAACTTCGTCGTCCTTATCGCACCCGGTAAGGAGTACCGGCAGGCTGAATGCGCCCAGGAGCATTGTTTGGCGAAAGATTTTTTTCAGTTCCATGATTATCTGTTTTGTTTAACCTACTAACAGAACTGAAAAAAAAGGGATGCGATACAGGGAGTGTATCGTAGCCTCATCGGTGTGAACCGCCATTCGAAGGGAGTGAATGGTGTTGAAGTAATACCTGATTAAAGCGCTGAACGGCGGGGTCCTGGTTATTCAACAGACCAGCTCATCCCCCCTCCTTTTTCATCTTTCAGCTGGATACCCAGTTTGGCCAGTTCGTTCCGGATGGTATCGGAAGTGGCGAAATCCTTCCGGTTTTTGGCCTCTTTGCGGATAGAGATGAGCAGTTCCATCACCCCCTTCAGTTTCGCGTGATCCGTTTCGGTGATGCTTTTAAGCCCGAAAATTTGCTCTACGTAGAGTTTCATCTTTTTATGCAATAATGCAAATGTCTCCCGGCTTAGTGATCCAACCGGGATGATGCCGTCCTTCATCGAATTGATCACCGGCACCAGTTCGAACATATTGGCCAGTACGCGAGCGGTACCAAAGTCGTCGTTCATGTACTCATCGAATTCAGCCAGTAGTCTTGAAACCCGTGCTTCCAGTTCGGGTTCCGATTCCCGACTCCCGCCTTCGCTCCCGCTACGGCGGGCAAGCCCGGCTCCCGCCTCCGCTAACGCTTCGGCGGGCAGGCCCGACTCGTAACTCATAGCCTGCAGCTTTTCATAGGCATCCCACAGCCGTTTCAGTCCCTTCTCCGCCGCCAGCAGGGCGTCGTTGCTGAAATCGAGCGTGCTGCGGTAATGCGTCTGCAAAATGAAAAAGCGGATCGTCATCGGGTGGAAGGCTTTTTCCAGCAGGGGGTGATCGCCGCTGAAGAGTTCGGTCAGCTTGATTACGTTATTATAACTCTTTCCCATTTTCCGCCCATTGATGGTGATCATGTTGTTGTGGATCCAGAAACGTACAGGCGCAGTATGATTGCAGATGGTGCTTTGGGCGATCTCGCTTTCATGATGCGGGAAGAGCAGGTCCATGCCCCCGCCGTGAATATCGAATTGCGCCCCGAGGTACTTGGTGGCCATGGCCGAGCATTCAATATGCCAACCCGGGAAACCCACGCCCCAGGGGCTTTGCCAGCGCATGATATGTTCGGGCGCGGCATTTTTCCAGAGCGCGAAGTCGGCGCTGTCCCTTTTCTCTTCCTGTCCCTCGAGTTCCCGGGTGGTTTCGAGGAGTTCATCGATCACCCGCCCGCTCAGCTTACCGTAATCATAAGAAGCCGCGTATTTTTTTACATCGAAATAAACCGAGCCATTCACCTCATACGCATATCCTTCGGCAATCAGTTTTTTTATCATTTCGATCTGTTCCACGATATGACCGGTAGCCGTGGGTTCGATCGTCGGTTTCAGCGTGTTAAACTGCTCCATGGCCCAGTGATAGAGATTGGTGTATTTCTGCACCAGTTCCATGGGCTCCAGTTTTTCCAACACCGCTTTTTTGGAGATCTTATCTTCCGCTTCGCGCCCTTCTTCCTCGAAATGGCCCGCATCGGTGATATTGCGCACGTACCGGACCTTATACCCCAGGTGCTGCAGGTAACGGTAAATGACGTCGAATGTGATATACGGACGGGCGTGACCCAGGTGACTCTCCCCGCTCACAGTCGGGCCGCACACATACATGCCTACATGCCCGGGGGTGATGGGATGAAAAACTTCTTTCTGCCTGCTGAAGGAATTATAAACTTTAAGTGCGCTCATCGATTGCTGATTTAATGCCTGCCGGGGTGCCGCGTGGCAAAGATGATAAAAAATAGTTTGAAAAAGGAGATGGGCCGGATGCGGCCGGGAAGATCAGCAACAACAACAGAAGAGGGACATGATGTTCATGTATCGAAGATAGGTATTTATTTCTTCAGTTCGAGGTCGGCCACCAGTAAATAATGGTCGGACAGATTTTTAACAACCCGGTTGAACTGCCTTACCTTGAAATGATCATCGGGGAATATATAGTCGATCCGAAGGGTCGGGGAAAGAGAGGCGAACGTACGGCCGATCCCGAATCCCTTTTTCAAAAAAGCATCCTGGAGTTCCCCCCGCACCGTGGCGTAAGTATAGGAATTGGGCACATCGTTCAGGTCGGCGCAAAGGATATAAGGATGCGGGGAATTTCCCATCACTTCGTGCACCAGGTCGGCCTGAATGCTGCGGTAGGAAAATCCTTTTTTTATCTTCCCCAGGATGTTCCTTGAATTGGCCACCAGGCTGTCTTCCCCGCTGGTGATCTTCCCGATACGGTCATAATCCTTTTTTCCCAGCTGCAGCGACTGCAGGTGGGTGGTATAAACCCGGATCGTATCACTGCCTACCAGCAGATCCGCGTACATCAGCACATCCGGGAGCGTGGGGCGGGGATAGCGAATGCGTCCCGTATCGGCAAACGGATACCGGGAGAAGATGATGGAGCTGTAATAGTGATTGTCGCCATCTTCATCAAAAGAGAAATAGTAGTACGGGTAACCCAGGTCTTTGTGGATGGGGCTGATATTGTCGTAATAATTGGAGTCGATGGAAGTATGAAACTCCTGCAGGCAGAGTACATCCGCATCCTGCTGGCGTAGCAGTTCGAACATTTTCAGTCTTTTCTGGCTGCCCCGGTTGTTATTGCGCTTGAGCTCAATGAAACGGGCCACATTCCAGGTAACCACCCGGAGGGTACCGTGATCCTTACGGTAATCAAACCCGTCGGCAAGATGAAACCCGAAGAAAACCGTGATGCTTTTAATACTGAACAGGAGGGCGACCCCCGAAATAAGCGCGTACCGGGGGCGAAGTATTATGATCCAACCCGCGATAAAAAGCAGGTTCGCGAAAAGGAGGAAAGGAAAGGCAAGACCGAGGAAAGCGATGAACCACCATTTTTGCGGGTTCAGCAGCGGCACCAGGCAGGAAAGAAGGAAAAAAAACACCAGCACCGCATTGCTGATAATGATAACCTTCTTGGTAAGGAGCCGGAACCGGGTGGCCATAATGACACGAATTTCACGAAATAAAACGAATTCAGCGGATCCGGCTGATCAGATATCTTCTTTACTGGCCCGGTGGAGCAATTCCCTTTCTTCTTCCGTCAGCACTTCCATTCCCTGCTGGCTGATCTTATCCAGTATCGCATCGATGCGCTCCTGGGTAAGCCGGGGCATTTTACTGTATGGCGATCCGGCGGAACGGTAAAACAATTCTTCCCGGGGCGTTTTCCCCTTTTTGGGTTTGTCGGGGTTGAACAGGTTATTGAACCAGTCAAAGAAATTATTCATCCACTCGCTCCAGTCATATCCCCGGCGCAGGAAAAAGAAAAATGAAAATCCGGTAATCGCCGCGGCGAAAAGTGTGATCAGCGTCGCCGTATCACTGACGGATACAGTGGCGAAACTGGTGATCCCGTACAGCGCCGCCAGGGCCCAGAGCGGGATACCGCCGCCGATCATCGGGAACAGGCGGTAGCCCGGCGAGATCAGCGTGGTAACTACGGCCACGGCCATCACGCCGCAGGTGGCTCCGCCCATCGTGGCCAGGGGCAGTTGCTCTTTTAATGAAGGAAGAAACTGGTGAGCCAGTACAAAGGCGACCAGGCCACCCAATGCCCCGTAAATAAATACAGGAATTATTTTTTTCCCGCCGGTAAGATCCCGGAGGATATAACCGAATGACCATAACCAGAACATATTGGCAAAAACCTTCCACACATCGTTATTGTCGTGCACGAACATCGCGGTGAGAATGGCCCAGGGCTGTTTCAGCAACTGCCCGGTATCCGCAGGAAGGGTAAAAAGCCCCAGCACATTCTTATTAAACAGCGCCTTCGCCACTTCTTTGTCCGGATTGTTGAAATGCCACAATGCCTTGACGAAGGCCAGTCCGACAAAAGCGATCAGGCAGATGGCCATGAGCAGGAAGAGGTCGCTGCTGCCTTTGTCGAGATTCAGTTGCTGACGATATCGTTTTTCGGAATAGTTCAAGATTGCAAAAATACTAAAGAGTCATATTGGTCAAATGGGTCATATGGAATCTATATTTCGGAGACCCTATAGTTCAGGTCAATCGGGTCATATGGAATCTGAATTCCGAAGACGCTAAAATTCTGGTCATACAGGTCATATGGGTCATATGGAATCTGAATTCCGAAAACTCTAAAGTTCCGGTCATATAGGTCATATGGGTCATATGGAATCCAAATTTCGTAGACTCTAAAATTCAGGTCAAACGGGTCATATGACCATTTTGACCTATCTGACCTCCTTGACATCTTTGCCCTTCATCCTCCTCAATACAACGTTCTCCTGTTGGTTTTGTTCCAAAACAGTACGATCAAAAACCCTGTCAGCGCTCCACCCAGGTGTGCAAAATGGGCGATACTGCTGCCTGTCATATTTCCGAATCCACCAAACAAGTCAAGTAAAATATAGGCCAGCACCAGCCATTTGGCTTTGATGGGCACCGGGATGGGTATGATCATTAGCTGGGTATTGGGAAACAGGTAGCCGAAAGCCACAAACACACCCATTACAGCACCTGAAGCGCCTACCGCAAAGGAAAATCCGCCCATTATATATTGCATGATGAGATGCGCGGCGGCCGCCCCCACCCCGCAGGCCAGGTAAAAGATGAGGAATCTTTTGGGTCCCCAGACATTCTCCAGTATACGTCCAAACATATAGAGACCGAACATGTTGAAAAGGATGTGAAAGAACATCACATTTCCACCCGCGTCATAAGTGGCATGAGCAAACATATGCGTAGCCACCTGGTAGGGTTCGAAATAGGGAGTGTCGATGGGCCAGAGACCGAGTTTCATCGTGAGCCCCCATTGTTTGTCATAGATCAACTGCGCTACCCAAACCAGTATGTTGATGATGATCAGGTTCTTCACGACGGGCGGGAAACGGTCCATTCTGGTAAACTGAAAATTAGCCATAGAGGGGGTAAAATTAAGCTAAGAGGATAAAAGAGGAAAAGAGAAAAAGAGTTATTTACGATGAAGGGCCGTTAAAATCCCTTTTGCGTAATTGACTAAGAGGGCGAAAGAGGCGTTTCATGG
>CAYRHU010000014.1:8053-38069 GCA_964424155.1 uncultured Chitinophaga sp. | reverse complement strand
CCGTTAAAATCCCTTTTGCGTAATTGACTAAGAGGGCGAAAGAGGCGTTTCATGGTTTTGAGAAGCCTGTAATACCAATTGCATATAATCAACTAATAGATAAAAGAGGTTTATCCCGTGGAGGAACATCAGGCAAAATCCGGAACCCTCTTTTTCTCTTTCCTACTCTTTTATCCTCTTAGCCTCAACTGAACCACATTCTCTATATGATGCGTATGCGGAAACATATCCACCGGCTGCACCCGCGTAACGGCATATTTTTGATCCAGTAAACGCAGGTCTCTCGCCTGGGTGGCGGGATTGCAGCTCACATATACCACTACAGGGGCTTCCATCTCCAGGATCTTGCGCACCAGTTTTTCATGCATGCCCGCCCGTGGCGGATCGGTGATGATCACATCCGGGCGGCCGTGAGCGGCAAAAAAATCATCATTGCAGATATCGATCACATCGCCGGCGATGAATTCGGTCCTCTCAAGACCATTCAACGCCGCGTTTTCCCGGGCATCTTCAATAGCTTCCCCGATCACATCCACCCCAATGATCCTGCCGGCTTTTTTGCTCACAAAGATCCCGATACTGCCTGTGCCGCAATAAAGATCATAGACCGTTTCCTTTCCTGTCAGCTCCGCGAAATCCCGGGTCACCCGGTATAATTGTTCCGCCTGTTTCGTATTGGTCTGAAAAAAGGATTTGGGGCCGATCTTGAACCGGAAGTCTTCCAGTTTCTCGATGACATACCCGTTCCCGGAAAATGTAACCGGCGAAAGATCGTACAGGCTGTCGTTCTTTTTTTGATTGATGGTATATACCCAGGTGGTTACTTCCGGAAGCGTATCGCGCAGGTGACTCATCAGTTTATTGATCTTATCCCTGTCGTTCTCCCCCACGATCACATTGGCCATCGTTTCGCCGGTGGTGCACACCCGCAATTGCACATTCCGGATAAAACCGGTATGGTGGCGCACGTCATAAAAACTCAGATCATTGGCGATCGCATACGCCCGGATCGCTTCCCTCACTTTATTGGAGGGCTCGGGCTGCAGGTAGCAGGTGGAGATGTCGACCACTTTATCAAAGAGGCCTTTGGCATGAAAGCCGGCAGCCCCCCTGAATCCCCCCGCAGGGGGGACTTCGGAATCCGAAAGGGTGGAAGACATTTCTGCATTCTCAGACTCTAAAGTCCCCCAAGCGGGGGGATTTAGGGGGGCTTTATTTTTCTGAAACTCCCCTTCCGGTATGTATTTGTAAATCCCGAACGTGTACTCCAGCTTGTTCCGGAAATAGCGGTCTTCATTAGCACCGAGGATGGGTGTGATCTCCGGCAGGGTCACTTTGGCGATCCGCTGCAGGGCGTCCACTACCTGCTGGTGTTTGAAGCGCAATTGTTCCTCATAGGGAACCATCTGCCACTGGCAGCCCCCGCAGTCGCCGAAATGACTGCAGAAGGGGGTAACCCGGCGCGCTGATAGCTCATGAAATACAATTGGAAAACCTTCGGCCCAGTCTTTTTTGTTTTTAAACAGGTACACATCCACGACATCGCCCGGCACTGTTCTTTCAATAAATACCACTTTCCCCTCCCAGCGGGCCAGGCAACGTCCCTCGGCGGCATAATCCTCCACCCTGATCTTTTCGATAATCCTGACTTTT
Source organism: uncultured Chitinophaga sp. (assembly GCA_964424155.1). Classification (GTDB taxonomy): domain Bacteria; phylum Bacteroidota; class Bacteroidia; order Chitinophagales; family Chitinophagaceae; genus JJ008. The sequence continues at coordinate 36,416 of CAYRHU010000014.1, read as the reverse complement.
TTTCTTTTTCTGGCCATCGGGCAAATGTAAGCGTTTAGCGGTTCAGGGGTCAATCACTAACAATGGTTTATCTCCTGCCAAGGCAACCTTTGGATTGAAAATTGAGTCTTTGAATTTCCACGACCACAAACCATAAACTTAAAAACCTTAAACTTATCTTTACCGGTTCCCTGCCCGTCCTAAAGCGGGATTCTGACTTATGAAACGATTTTATATTTTTTGTTTCCTTTTATTTTCGTTGGCCGCGACCGCCCAGGAGGGATATGAAATAAAGGTCACTTTCAAACCTTTCAAACAGCAATACATCTACCTGGGACATTATTTCGGCAAAAGCTATCCCATCATTGATTCGGCGATGCTGAACGAAAAGAGCGAAGCCGTTTTCCGGGGGAATAAAAAACTGAACGGGGGCATCTACCTCCTGGGTTATCCCAACAAGGCCGGTTTTTTTGAGATCCTCGTGGATAAGGATCAGCATTTTTCCATTGTGGCCGATACCGCCACGATCGCGAAAGGCGCCCATTTTAAGAATTCCCCGGATAACGACCTGTTTGTTTCCTACCAGCATACCATGAGCGCCAAAGGAAGGGCCATTCACGAACTGCAGCAGCAACTGAAGAATGCTTCCAATAAAACAGATTCCACCGGAATCATCGCCCGGCTTACGACGCTTGACCAGGATGTGAAGACCTACCGGGAAGACCTGATCCAAAAAAACGCCGGCAGCCTGCTGAGCACCCTCCTCGTAGCCATGCGGGAACCCGAACTGCCCGTCCACCTGAAAGAGCCGAAGAACCGGGCCGATTCGGTGGCCGCCTATGAATATTACAAAAGCAAATACTGGGAGGGCGTGAATTTCTGGGACGGTCGCCTCGCATACACCACTTTCTTTGAAGAAAAGCTGGATAAATATTTCAACCAGGTGGTGGCACCCCATCCCGACTCGGTGATCAAAGAGATCGATTACATGCTGGGTTTCGGAAGCATCAACGAAGAAATGACCCGTTTCCTGCTGATCAAATTCGTGAACCGCTACCTCAACCAGAAATACATGTGGGAGGATGCCGTATTCGTTCACCTGTTTGAAAAGTATTTTGCCAGCAAATCCTATTCCTGGCTGTCGCCGAACGGAAAGAAGATCATCACCGACAGGGCGTACAGCCTGATGGCGAATATCATGGGTAACCTTGCCTCCGATATCGTGCTCCCGGACAGCGCAGGAACCATCACCGGTCTTTACGACCTGAAAGCCGATTATGTAGTCGTGGCTTTTTGGGATCCCACCTGCGGACATTGCAAGGAGGTATTGCCCAGGCTGGATTCTTTTTACAGGGCCAAATGGAAGCCGGCGGGGCTGAAAATGTTCGCCGTGGCCAAGGAAACCGAAGGCACAAAGCAGGACTGGCTGCGATTCATCCGCGAGCAAAAGCTGGGCGAATGGACCCATGTTTATTATTCAAAAACAGATGATAAGTCGCGAATCGACAGCGGCACACCCGGCTATTCGCAGCTTTACGACGTGCAGACTTTCCCTACATTATATTTGCTGGATAAAGAGAAGCGGATCGTAGCCAAGAAACTGGCGGTCGACCAGATCGATGAGGTACTGCAAGTGAAGCGAAAATCACAATAAAGCCGGCAAGCCGGAAGAAAAACCCGTTGAACCTGCTATGAAAGTAAATGCATTTTTATTGGGCGCCGGTTTGTTCCTTGCCCTGGCTGCCCCGGCCCAAACCCTATTCACCTATGGTCCGCACCAGGTGGACGCCAGCCAGTTTCTCCGCGCTTTTAACAAGAACAACGTTGGCCCGCACCCCAACAAGGCCAAAGCGGTGAGCGAGTATCTCGATCTGTATATCAAATCCCGTTTAAAAGTACAGGAGGCTTATGACCGCAGGCTCGACACCCTTCCTATGATGCAGACCGAACTGGCCAACCTGCGCGCGCAGATAACCGAAAACTTCATGACCGATCCCGGTCTGACGACCCGTATGGCCAAAGAAGCTTTTCAACGAAGCCAGAAAGATGTGCATGCCGCCCATATTTTTATTTCCATCCGGGATGCCAATGGGTTCATCGACACGGCGGCCGCCATTAAGAAAAGAGATGAGGTCATGCAACGGTTGAAGAATGGGGCAGACTTTGGCCAGACGGCCCGTTTATACTCCGACGACACCACCGCCCGCGTCAACAACGGCGACCTGGGCTATATCACGGTGTTCACCCTTCCCTATGAATTTGAGAACGCTATTTACAACACAGCTGCCGGTAAATACTCCGAACCGGTCAGGTCCCAATCGGGTTTTCATATTTTTAAAAAACTGGGCGAACGAAAGGCTGTTGGCAAAATAAAAGCGCAGCAACTGCTGCTGGCCATACCGCCGGGATCGGATGAGGCAGCAAAAAAACAGATTGCCGCCCGGGCCGATTCGCTATACAAAAGGATCCTGGCCGGTGATAATTTCAACCGGCTCGCATCGGATTTCAGCAATGATTATGTAAGCGCCGCTTCCGGGGGACTGATGCCCGATATCGGTGTAGGTCAATATGACCCCGCTTTTGAGAAAGTGGTTTGGTCGCTCCCGAAGGATGGTGCGGTCAGCAAGCCCTTTCTAACCACGCATGGCTGGCATATCGTGAAACGCCTGTCCCGGAAACCCGTCATCACCGATCCGAACAACCGCGAAAACCAGCTGGAACTCCAGCAAAAGATCAGCAACGACAGCCGGGCCAGGAATTCGCGCGATTTCATTCATAAAATGGTCATGGAAAAAAAGGGATACAAAAAATTTTCCTATGACGACGCGGCGCTCTGGAATATGAGCGACAGCGTACTGGATAAAAAACCGATGACCAGCGGATGGGCCATCACCGCCTATACGCCCCTCTTCTCCATCGGCGATTCCATATATAATGCCAACCACTGGATCAATTACGCGCATACCTACCGCTACAAGCAGGATGGCAGCGGTACAAAACCCTGGGCCCAGCTGCGGGATGAATGGGTGCGCTTTACCCTGGAAGAATATTATAAATCGCACCTCGAAGAATTCAGCGATGAGTTCCGGTACCAGATGGCGGAGTTTAAGGAAGGGAATCTGTTTTTTGAGATCATGCAGCAGCGGGTGTGGAACCGGTCGCAGACGGATACGGCCGAACTCTGGGCCCTCTATGAAAAAAACAAGGCAAAATACCTCTGGAATAAAAGCGCCGATGCCGTGATCTTCTTCTGTTCCGATATGAACTCAGCGAATGCCGTTTACGGTGATCTGAAAAAGGATCCGGCCGGCTGGCGCAGGATCACCGCGGCCTTTTCTGAAAAAGTGGTTCCCGATTCGGCCCGGTATGAGTGGGAACAAATCCCCAACCTGAACAAATCGCTGCCCCGGCCCGGGATGATCACGACTCCCCTGGTGAACAACAGCGACAACACCGCCTCCTTCGCTTATATCATAAAAGTTTATACCCAGCCCACACAGCGAAGTTTCCAGGAAGCAAGGGGAATGGTCATCAATGATTACCAGGCGCTGCTGGAAAAGGAATGGGATCAGGAACTGAGGAAAAAATACCCGGTGATGGTGGATCAGAAAGTGCTGGCTGCCATTTCAAAGTGAGGCACTGGCACATCATTCTCCGCCGCGACCCGTAGATGAACCGATCCGACAACAACTCTTTCATGCCGGCCGGATCCTACTTGAACGTTGAGTATTGAAAATTGCTCATTGAGCATTTTTTATTCCGTGAAAAGGAATGTTCAACCGCGATTAATGTCGAGTGGCAGTACGGTCCTATAGCTCCCGTACTACATTGGCCACCACATGGGGTTTTCCCAGTGTATAGAAATGGAGTACCGGCACACCGCTTTTCTTGAGTTCACGGGATTGTTCGAGCAGCCACAGTTCTCCTACTTTTTCCACTTCTTCATCGGTTTTGCATTTCAGGATTTCGCTGCTGAGTTCGGCCGGAAGATCGATATGGAAAGTCTTGGGAAGCATGGTCAGCTGCTTTTTGGAAGTGACCGGTTTTAGTCCGGGGATGATGGGAACCGTGATCCCTAATTCCCGGCAGGCCTTTACAAAAGCATGGAATTTCGAGTTGTCGAAAAACATCTGGGTAACGATATAATCGGCGCCCGCATTCACTTTCTTTTTCAGGTAAGCCAGGTCGGTCTGCATGTTTGGCGCTTCAAAGTGTTTTTCGGGATAACCGGCCACCCCGATGCAGAAATCGGTCTTGTTCGTGCCTTTTAGCTCATCCTCCAGGTAGATCCCGGCATTCAGGTTCGCGACCTGGCGCAGCAGCTCATTCGCGTATTTATGTCCCCCGGGTTCGGCTTCGAAGGTCATCTCATTTTTTGCGGCATCTCCCCGCAACACGAGTACGTTGTCGATGCCCAGGTAATTCAGGGTCAGGAGGGCGTCTTCCGTATCCTGCAGGGAAAAGCCGCCGCAGATCAGGTGCGGAACCGTGTCCACCATATACTTATTCATAATCGCCGCGCATATGGCCTCCGTGCCGGGACGTTTCCGGATCACCACTTTTTCAAAACTGCCATCGGCCCTTTTCTTGAACACGTGTTCACTCCGGTGATAGGTGACGTTGATATAGGCGGGTTTAAACTCCATCAGCGGGTCGAGGTGTTTATACAAAGCCTCGATACCCTTTCCTTTCAGGGGAGGAAGCACTTCAAACGAGATCAGGGTTCCGGATGACTGCGCGATATGATCGGTGACTTTCATGAATGCTAAATAAGCTGCAAACTTAATCAAGGCCGGAAGAAATAGCAAACGCCGCCGGATGTTCGCCTTCAGTACGCGATCTCCTGGATGAACAGGGCGCTGTACTTATAATACGTGGTACCCATGGGAAACTTCCTGTACAACTGGTGCCTCACGATCCAGGCATTGGCGTTATACCAATACTGGTCGATCAATTCCCCGGAGATCCGGCCTTCGTAATAATTAGCCGGTATATCACCGATATCAGTGGGCAGGACCTGCCCAACACCCATTACGGTAAAATCCTCCGACGAACCTCGGTTATAGGTTGTATAGGTTTCATTCAGGCTGGCGGGGTTCTTGCAAAAAAGCTGGGAGGCATTATTGGCATACTGGTACAGCCCGCCTGTTTTTTCGTTGAGATAATATACAGTGGTATCCGGGCCCATCTCATTTATCTTCAGCCATTTCTCACCCCCCAGTGTTTCCTCTGCAACCGCTTTGTACCTGACAACGCTGGTAGTAGCCAGTCCCCCGTTTGTGTAAAACGTATAATAGCGGTAGGTCCAGGTAGTACCCAGCTTCGGTTTCTGGTTGGTATTGTTGCCATTGCCGTTATTGCCGGATTCTTTCTGGCAGGACAACAGAAGAAGTGTCGCCAGGGCCGGTAAAAGAAAATGTTTTTTCCAAAAAGTTTTCATTCCAGGTTGTTTACTATGCAAAGGATAAAAATACAATGATTCGGCATGAAATGAGACATCTTTTTAAACCATTCCGGTCCGCAGTCTTTTCCATTTTAACAAAGCCATGATTTATTCATCTGTACCGTTTCGGGCCCCATCCGATCGTTTCTTTTACATTTGTATAAATTACCGGATTGAATTTATCGATACAAACCAGGAACCTGGTCAAGAAATACGGCAACCGTACCGTGGTGGATCATGTTTCCTTTGAGGTGAAGCAGGGTGAAATTGTGGGTTTGCTGGGTCCCAACGGGGCCGGGAAAACCACTTCCTTTTACCAGGTGGTGGGACTGGTGAAGCCGGACGAAGGCCGGGTCTTCCTGAACGACCGGGATATCACTTCCCTTCCCATGTATAAACGGGCCCAGATGGGGATCGGCTACCTGCCGCAGGAGGCGTCGGTGTTCCGGAAACTGAGCGTGGAGGATAATATTGCCGCCATCCTGGAGATGACCGATCTTTCCAAAAGCGAACAAAAAGAAAAACTGGAAACCCTGCTCAATGAATTTCACCTGCAGCATGTGCGGAAAAACAACGGAGACGTACTGAGCGGCGGGGAACGTCGGAGAACGGAAATCGCCAGGGCCCTTTCGGTGGATCCGAAGTTCATCCTGCTCGATGAACCCTTCGCAGGTATCGATCCCATTGCCGTGGAGGATATCCAGGCCATCGTCGCCAAACTGAAATACAAGAATATCGGCATCCTGATCACCGATCATAATGTTACGGAAACCCTGTCCATCTGCGACCGCGCCTACCTGTTGATCGAAGGCAGGATCTACAAACATGGCACCGCGGAAGAACTGGCGGTTGATGAAGAAGTGCGTCATCTCTACCTGGGCCGGAATTTTGAACTGAAAAGAAAAGACTGGCTGCATGAAGAAGCCATCCGGGAAAAGGATGCGATGGATCGCTGACCCCGCGTTCCTTTTTCTTTACTTTGTCATGCATTTTCCCAAACGAAAAAGTGAAAATGGATTATCGTCTTCTCCCCAAGATCGAGTTACACCTGCACCTGGACTGCAGCCTCAGCTATAACGTGGTGAAACAGCTGAACTCCGCCATTACCCCGGATGAATACCGCGCGTCATTCATAGCTCCGCCCAAGTGCACGGACCTGGCCGATTATATCACCCGGGCGATTAAAGGTTTTGAGCTCATGCAAACACCGGAACAGCTGCGGCTGGTGACGCTGGATCTTTTTGAACAATTGAAAGAGGACCAGGTCATCTATGCCGAGATCCGTTTCGCCCCATTGTTACATATAGCCAGGGGTCTCAGCCCGGTGGAGGTGGTGCAGCACGTCAATGATGCCGTAACCGAAGGTATCCGGCTCACCGGTGTGCAGGCGGGACTCATATTATGCACGCTGCGGAATTATACCGCGGAGCAGAGCATGGAGACCGTTCAGCTGGTCAAACAATTCCGGGGCACCCATGTGCTGGCATTTGATATCGCGGGAGATGAAGCGGGATTCCCCATCGATAACCATGTAAAGGCTTTTCTTTTTGCCCAAGAGAACGGCATACCCTGCACCGCGCATGCCGGTGAAGCCAAAGGACCTGAAAGCGTATGGGAAACGCTTCAGCATTTTCATCCCTCCCGGATCGGTCATGGTGTGCGAAGCGCCGAGGATGAGAAACTCCTCGATCACCTGAAAAAACAAAAGATCCATCTCGAGGTTTGTCCCACCAGTAATGTTCAGACCAATGTCGTGGACACGATCCGGCAGCATCCGGCGGATAAGATCTATACACATGGCGTTTCCATGAGCATCAATACAGACGCCCGGACCGTTACACCGGTGACTCTTTCGCAGGAATACGGGTTACTGGAAAGTATCTTTCAGTGGGACCGGTCGCATTTTCTGCGGTGCAACCTCGAAGCGATTGAGCACGCGTTTTGCGCGGAAGCGCTGAAAGAGGAAATAAGGGAGCGTATCAAAAAGGCATGGAGCGCATAAGGCGGATAATTTTCTGCTTGCGGTAGGCATACCGAACCGGGTTTGTTTACAGGGGCTGTTTTGTATAAACCTCGCGAAGAGAGAATGAGAGTGACTTTATTAACATTTTCATTCTTTTTCTCTTTTTCTCTTTTCCTCTTTTCCTCTTTTTCTCTTTTCCTCTGCGCGAGGCTTCCGGTGCCCGTCACGCAGAGCGCAAAGAGATCGCGGAGGGGTTATTTAAATTATTCTGTGCGTAAGCGGCTTGTAAAAGATGCCGGTTGAGGTCTTCCTGGCTCCCATTTTCCCATTATCCCCAAATACTTTATTTTGGCATCCCGTGAAACTGCTCTCCCCCGCCATATCATCCCTGGCCCGCATGCGGTACTGGCGTATCAGGGCCTGGAAGAACAATCCCCTTGATGCGCAGCGGGAAGTATTGCAGGAACTGGTCACTTCCGCCCAGTATACCGAGATTGGCCGGAAATATAGTTTTTCCAACCTGTTCAATGTGCGCGATTTCAAGACCGCCGTTCCGATCCATGAATATGATGATATCAAACCCTATATTGAACGGATCATGAAAGGCGAGCAGGATGTGTTGTGGAACACCCCCATCTACTGGTTCGCGAAAAGCAGCGGCACCACCAGCGATAAAAGTAAATTCATCCCGATCAGTCATGAAAGCCTGGAGGACTGCCATTATAAAGCATCCAAGGATGTGCTGACCATGTATTACCAGTTCAAACCCGATTCCGAAATGCTGACCGGGAAGGGGCTCGTGATCGGCGGCAGTCACAGTATCAACCCGGTGAACAACGAAGCGCATTACGGCGACCTGAGCGCCGTGCTGTTCCAGAATTCGCCGTTCTGGGCACACTGGCTGCGCACACCCGACCTCAGCATCGCGCTGATGGATGAGTGGGAAAGTAAAATTGAAAAGATCGCGGAGGCCACCATCAAGGAAGTGGTTACTTCCGTTTCGGGTGTTCCTACCTGGACCCTGGTCCTGTTTCGCCGAATCCTCGAGATCACCGGAAGAAACAGCATCAGCGAGGTATGGCCCTCCCTGGAACTGTATATGCACGGGGGCGTTTCTTTCACCCCGTACAAGGAGCAATTTCGCAAGCTGATCGGGAAGGACATCAACTACCTCGAAATGTACAATGCCAGCGAAGGGTTTTTCGCGGCGCAGGAACAACCCGGTGATGACGGCCTGCTGTTATTCACCGATCATGGCATTTTTTATGAATTCATGCCGGTTGGCGAGTACGGTAAAAAGGATCCGCAAACCCTCGGGTTGCAGCAGGTGGAAACCGGGAAGAATTATGCCCCGGTTATCAGTACCAACGGCGGCTTGTGGCGATACCTGCTGGGTGATACCATTCAGTTTACGTCGCTGAACCCGTTCCGTATAAAAGTGTCGGGCCGGTTGAAGCATTATATAAACGCTTTCGGGGAAGAAGTGATCGTTGATAATACCGACAGGGCCATCGCGATCGCCTCCGAACAAACCGGGGTGGTGGTGAATGATTATACGGCGGCCCCTCTCTATTTTTCCGAACATGCCAATGGCGCGCATGAATGGCTGATCGAATTTGAAACTCCACCGGGAAACCTGGAACATTTTGTTACCGTACTGGATACTTCACTGAAAAGCCTCAACAGCGATTACGAAGCCAAGCGGTACAAAAATATCGCCCTGCGCATGCCCGTGGTTCACGCCGTGCAAAAAGGCCTCTTTAACGAATGGCTGCGCCGGAAAGGGAAACTGGGCGGACAGCATAAGGTGCCCCGTCTTTCCAACGACCGGAATTACCTGGAAGAATTATTGCAGCTGAATAACACTACATTTACCAATAAATAAAATCATGAAATTATTAGAAGGAAAGGTCGCCATCGTTACCGGGGCCGCCCGCGGGATCGGGGAAGGCATCGCGATTAAGTTTGCCGAACACGGCGCCTCCGTCGCATTCACCTATGTCAGCGAAAGCAGTGCGGAAAAAGCATCGGCGCTGGAAAACAAACTTTCGGGCCTGGGTGTGAAAGCCAAAGCCTACCGGAGCAATGCCGGCGACTTTGCCCAGTGCGAAGCTTTCGTGAATGAGGTACTGAAAGAATTCGGCACCGTGGATATCTGCGTAAATAATGCCGGGATCTCGAAAGACAATTTATTGCTGCGGATGAGTCCGGAACAATGGAATGACGTGATACAGGTGAACCTCAACAGCGTGTTCAACATGACCAAGCAGGTGATCCGCCCGATGATGAAGGCTAAAAGCGGATCGATCATCAACATGAGCTCCGTGATCGGGGAAATGGGAAATGCCGGGCAAAGCAGCTACGCGGCCAGTAAAGCAGGCATCATTGGCTTTACGAAATCCGTCGCCAAGGAACTCGGCAGCCGGAATATCCGCTGCAATGCCATCGCACCCGGTTTTGTCGAAACCGATATGACCGCTTATTTAAAGGAAGGCGAGGCCGGCGACAAATACAAAGCGGGTATTCCATTGGGCAAGTTTGCCACGGCGGAGGATATCGCCAACACGGCCCTTTTCCTGGCCAGTGACATGGGGAGTTATATCACGGGGCAGACAATCAGCGTTTGCGGAGGGTTAAATATTTAGCTAAGAGGTTAAAGAGTTAAAAAGAGGAAAAGAGGGGTTCCCTATATGTGGAGATTCCTCTTTTTCTCTTTTATTCTCTTAGTAAATTAAATCTTCCTTCAATTCCAGGTATTGCAAGGCCGAAACTGCGTATACAGATACTCTTCGCTTTTTTCTTTTATTGCTTTTTATATTGCTCGTGCTATAATTCCTCCCGGCCAAAATTGTTGAATACCCTTTAAATTCCCTCTTTCATCCTGGTTACTTTGAAATTTACCAGCATTCCGTGTTTTAAATTAAGCAGCGAAAGATATGTATGCACCTGGTTGAAAAAAACAGGCGCAACCGGGTGATGAGATTTTAACTCCACTACCAGTTTGTCTTCAATTAGTAGATCGATCTTATACCCTTTTCTAATATAAAGGGTTTCGTAGCTTATGGGAAGTATAATTTGGCGGAGAACTTTATAACCTGATTTGACAAGTTCATGATACAGGATTTCTCCATAAACTCTTTCGAAACAACCGGGACCGATTTTGGAATTTATTTTAATACATAATCCAATTACAACACGCGTCAGTTCGTCTATCGGCACTGGTCTTATTATCCCCATCACATATCTCTCTTCACCATGAATAATCCCTTTAAATTTAGGATTTCCATGTCACTTTTCAATCCCGCAATATTATTGTCCGTGATACAAAGAGAAGAAAGAGCATAGAGGGTATTACCGCAAATACAACGACCCCCACTCTTTTCCTCTTTTACTCCTTATCCTCTTAGCTTAATCCCTCTTTTTCTCTTTCAACTCTTTTACCCTCTTAGCCTAATTCCCCGTTTTTTAATATAGCTGTGCCACAATATCATCGACGCGATCGTACGGTAAGGCCGCCAGGGTTCAGCGATTTTCAGCATTCTTTCTTTGCTCACATCCTTAGGCAGTTTTTTTACTTCTTTCAGGCTGTTCACCAGCGCAATATCTCCCAGCGGGAACAGGTCGGTACGCAGCAGGGCATGCATCAGGAAAACATCCACCGTCCAGTCACCGATACCCTTTATTTTTTTAAGTTCAAGTCTTATGTCTTCTTCATGCCGGTGTTCGAGCTGCTTTAAGACTATTTTTTTATTCTTAATTGATGCGGCCAGTTCTTTTGCATACACGATCTTCTGACGGCTGAAATAACAGGATCTTAATTCCGTATCGGATAGTGACAGGATCTTAGCGGGTGTGACATAGCCAATTCTATCCCTCAATTTCCGGAATGCCGCATAAGCCGATGCCAGTGAAACCTGCTGCTCCAGTATTGTAAGGATGAGGGTTTGGAAAGTTGCGGGTCTTGTCCACATGGGGGGATAGCCATATTCACGAATGATACCGGCCAACTCCTTATCCCCTGCAGCCAGCCTGTCACAAAGCGGCCAATAATTATCCTCATTAAAAACCAGGTGCTGCGCAGGCATGATAATAATTGTTTAACTTTCAAAATTCATTAAACTCCTTTGCATGAGAACTTTGTTGCTTCCCCTTTTGTTTTTCCTTATTGCCTGTAAGAGTAAACCGGCGGATAAAAAAAATGAAAATACTGATTATCTTCTCAGCCTGGAAGGGATCGGTCCCGTAAAAACAGGCATGTCGCAGGCAGACCTGGAAAAACTGATCGGCAACAAGATCCCCCTCACCAATCCACAGGATACGGTAAGCGGTTCCTGGGAAGATTCCGCCCTTATTCAGTATAAGGACGCCCCGCTGCACCTGGGTTTTGTACGGACCTATGTTGAGGAGGACAGTTTTTATATGCGGGTAACCGGAATCAAAACCAGCAGTCCCCTCTGTAAAACGGAAAGCGGAATTGGCATTGGTTCGGGTAAGCAACAGATCATTGACGCGTACGACAATTACATGATCATAATGATCCCCGATTATGAAGACACCACGTATACCACCCGTAGTAAAAGCCGGCTCAGTATCATGGTCAGGGAGGACCGGGAAGGATATGAGATCACTTTTTATTTAAAGGATAATAAAGTGTACGCAATGGCGGCAGGCACCTATTATGATGACGAGGAATGATGCTTACTTCTTTTTGAACTTTGCAATGGCTTCCCGGGTAAACTCGCTCAGTACCAGTCTTCCGCTGATGGCGGCTCTTTCCACCAGCAGCTGATCCCAGTGTTCCGTTCCTTTCCAGCATACTTTTTTCAATTCCGCCATGGCCTGCGGGCTGGAATGAGAAAGCGTATCCGCCAAACGGCTAACAGATTCATCCATTTCTGCAATACCCGGGTACACTTCCGCAAACAACCCGTTTCTCCTGGCCCAGTCGGCAGTGCGCCACATGCCGGCATCCAGCGCCAGCTGTGAAAAGGCCGAAAGACCCATTTTTCTTTCCACCGCTGGACCCACCACGAAAGGACCGATGCCCACAGCCAGTTCACTCAGCTTCACTTCCGCGGCTTCGGTGGCAATGGCATAATCCGTGGCGGCTGCCAGTCCCACGCCGCCCCCGACGCAGCGGCCCTGGATGCGGCCAATGATCATTTTGGGACAGGTGCGCATCGCGTTGATGACATGCGCGAAACCACTGAAGAACCGAAGACCTTCCGCTTCATTGCTGATCGCCAGTAACTCATCAAAGGAAGCCCCGGCGCAAAATGTTTTGTCGCCGGCCGACCGGAGAACGATAACGATGGTATCCGGATCCTCCCCGGCATGCGTGATGGCGGCGGCCAGTTCATTTAATATTTTTCCAGGAAGGGAATTGCCCTGGGGGTGGAAAAATTCGATCGTTTTTACCCCCTTGTGCAATTCGCTCTTTACATAGGCCTCTGTCATGATGCTTGGTTTACTATTGTTTTTTCATCGCCACCATCGTCAGTATCGTGGCGACACCGATCAGCGGTTCTTCCGAGGTGTCGAGCATTTCGACCAGCCATTTCACGATGCCCTTGTCAATATCATCCCCGCGTTTCATCTCTTCCGGTTTGTCCACCACCCGCTTGTCGCTCGGAAGTTTCTCCTTGCAGGTGAACCTCACATATACCTCCGTGCCCGGGTAAACAGGCTTGGTGAACCGCAGTTCATCTATGCCGTAGTTCAGTAGCACCGGGTTCTTCTCATAACTGTCGACAAACAATCCCGCGGCCACGCTCATCATCAGGTATCCGTGGGCCACCTGCTGCTCGAACATCGTCCCGTTAAAATCGGTGGTTTTAATATGCGCGTAAAAATGATCCCCGCTCAGGTCGGCGAAACGGTCAATGTCATCTGCCGTGATCACCCTTTTCTCCGTGATCAGCTGGTCGCCGATCTGCAGCTCTTCAAAATATTTCCGGAACGGGTGCTTGCCTGGATCCTTACCCTTCGCATGGGTCTGATACACTTTTGTAATCTCCGTGAGCATGGAGGGCGAACCCTGCAGCGCGGTCCGTTGCAGGTAATGTTTCACTCCTCTTATTCCTCCCATCTCTTCGCCACCTCCCGCGCGGCCCGGCCCCCCGTGCACAAGTAAGGGAAGCGGTGAACCATGACCGGTGTTTTCTTTCGCGCATTCATTATTCAGGATCAGTATCCGGCCATGATGGGTGGAGGCGCCGGTAACATAAGCTCTCGCTTCCGCGGGATCGTTCGTCACGATCGTTGTCACCAGGCTGCCCCTGCCCAGTTTGCTCAACACGATGGCATCGTCCAGGTTTTTATACGGCATGATGGTGCTCACCGGACCAAATGCTTCAATACTGTGCGGTTCCGCAGACCGGTGCGGTGTTTCATTCACCAGGAGGATGGGCGACATGAACGCGCCTTTCTGCGGGTCGGCGTCCACCACCTCCACGCTGTCGAGCGAACCATATACGATCCGTGAGGAAGCCAGCAGTTTCTGCACCTGCGCCCTTACTTCCTGGCGCTGTGATTCCCCCGCCAGCGAACCCATCCGCACTTTTTCATTCAGCGGGTTGCCGATCACGGTCTGGGATAGGGAAGTGCCGATCGCTTTCCAAATATCTTCCATCTTATTGCCGGGAACAAAAATGCGGCGGATCCCCGTGCACCGCTGACCCGCTTTGAGTGTCATCTCTTTGCGGATTTCCTTGATGAACAGATCCCACTCCGGTTGACCCGGTTCAACCTGTTCACCCAGCACAATACAGTTCAGGCTGTCGGCTTCCATATTGAAGGGGACATTGTTCTCCAGGATAGCGGGTGTTTTTTTCAGCATTAATCCCGTTGAAGCGCTTCCGGTAAATGTCACCACATCCTGTGAGGTGACATGATCGAGCAAATCGCCGGCGCTGCCGCAGATCAGTTGCAACGATCCTTCGGGCAGTATTCCCGAGTCGATGATTTCTTTTACCACCGCTTCGGTGAGGTAGGAAGAAACCGTAGCGGGTTTCACTACAGCCGGTACGCCGGCCAGCAGGTTCACGGCAATCTTTTCAAGCATCCCCCATACCGGGAAATTGAACGCGTTGATGTGAATGGCCACCCCTTCCCTCGGCACGAGGATATGTGTGCCGATAAATGTGTTGTTTTTTCCCAGGCTATGCGTTTCCCCGTCCACGCAGATCACGTCATCCGGGAATTTCCTTCGCAGCGACGCGTTGGCAAACAGGTTCCCGATTCCGCCCTCGATATCCACCCAGCTGTCGGCTTTGGTGGCGCCGGTCCGGTAACTGATCGCATAAAATTTAGCAAGATGATTGCGCAAATGAAGGGCAAGGGCTTTCAGCATATTGCCGCGCTGGTGAAAGGTCATTTTCCGCAGGGCGGGATTCCCCACACTTCTTCCATAATCAAGCATGGCTTTAAAATCCAGTCCCTTTGTCGTGGCGGATGCGACCGGCTCCCCGGTCACGGCGTTAAAAAGCAGCTGGCCATCCCCGTCACCCGTTATCCATTTCCCGGTCACATAATTCTCCAGTTTCATCATACAGCGGTCTTGTTTTATTACGAAATTACCCGAAAATAAAAGACGGCTTTCAACTGATTTTTATCATTGTCCGGGCACAGGAGCAGGAATAGTTTTGAGCCCTAAAAAAAGGATATGAAAAAAATCGTATTGTTTGCCCTGTTGTTTTTAGTTACCTCATGTGTCAAATCCGCCATTGCGCAGGAAAAGACCAAATGGAAAGAAATGGAAGCCTTTCATGGGGTGATGAGCACCACCTTCCACCCGGCGGAAGAAGGAAAATTTGAACCCGTCCGCACCCGCAGCGGCGAACTCGTTGAAAAAGCGACGGCCTGGAAGAATTCAACGGCCCCGGCCGGTTATAACCAGGAAGCGGTACAAAAAATCCTGGTCAAACTCGTGAAAGCTGCTAAAAAAGTGAATAATCTTGCACAAAAATCCGGATCGGATGCCGACCTGATGGCACAGCTGACCGAACTGCATGAGGTCTTCCATGAGATCGCGGAAAAATGTCAACACTAGTGTAATATAACTTCAATGAAAAAGCTAAACATCCTGATAGCGGCCCTGGCCGTAGTAGTAATCATTGCCTGTAAAAATGAAAAGAAAAATGGCCATAGCGGCAAAGAACCCCAAACACAGGCCGACAGCCTGATGGCCGATGTAATGGACGGGCACGATGTAGGCATGGCCAAATACGGAAAGTTGCAGGCTATGGAGAAAAAAATGAGGGCCAGCATTGATTCCATTTCAAAACTCCCGGCCAAAGCGCAGGAGACGCTCGCGCCCTATAAAGCAAAACTCGACAGTGCGGCGGCCGATCTGAGCAATGCCATCTTCGCCATGGACAAATGGATGGAGGAATTCAATATGGATTCCGCGAAGGATGATATGGAAAAAAGGGTCCGGTACCTGCTCGATGAAAAAATAAAAGTGGGAAGGGTTAAGGATGCCATACTCAACAGTCTCAGCAAAGCCGATTCGCTGCTGAAGGAAAAGCTTTAAAGACCGGGTGGTTCCACCCCGAATTGTTTCAGGTGATGCAGGGCATGTTTGTGCAGCAACTGAACATTCTGTTCAAAGCTGAGATCGCCAAAAAAAGGATTGCGGGTAACCAGTTGGGGATTCTTTTCAAACGCTTCAAAGAAATAGATCAGCTCCTGCTGCAGGGCCCCGATGGCCGCCTGCACCGTTTTATACCGGGTGGACTCCGGCTCCTCTTTCATCAGCGGGTTTTTAGTATTCTCCCTGAACGGTTTTTCACTCAGCACGAAATCCCGCATGGCGGCCAGTTTTTCGGGTGCGGTCAGGATGGTATCGAATTTCAGCCGGCCGCTGGCATTGCGAACGGCATCACCCGCCAGGTGCTCCACCATCTGCTGAAAACTCATTTTTCCCCAGCGGGGGGTAGTAGAAGGATCGATGCGTTGCAGGAGGGGAACCAGTTTGGTGCGCAGAAAGTTTTCCTTTTCAATGGTCATGACCCGGAAGGATTATAAAAATGGTGATCGGGCCAGGCCCGGTACTATGCCTGTTCTTTCCGTATTTTTTTATTGATGACACTACAGAGACGGTCAAAAATTTCTTCTACCGTACCGGTGCCTTTCACTGCCTGGAATTTCCTGGTCTTGCGGTAATGATCGGCCACCGGCGCCGTTTCCTCCATATAAACGCTGAATCTTTTCCGGATCACCGATTCGTCGGTGTCATCGCTGCGTCCGGAGGTCTTGCCCCTGTTAAGCAGCCTTTTCACCAATTCTTCCTCATCCACATCCAGGGCCAGCACGGAAGCGATCCCGGTTTTTTTCAGCTCCAGTAACCGGTCAAGCGCTTTTGCCTGGGCCACAGTCCTGGGGAAACCGTCGAACAAAAACCCCCGGGCCTCTTTATTTTGCTCAAAATAGGAGTCCACCATCCCAATCACCACTTCATCGGGTACCAGCTGGCCTTTGTCGATAAAACTTTTTGCCTCCAGCCCGAGTGGGGTTTTATCCGCGATCTCGGCCCGGAGCAGGTTACCCGTAGAAAGATGGAGTAATCCGTATTTTTCCACTAAACGCTCTGATTGTGTTCCTTTTCCGCTGCCGGGAGGCCCAAAAAGTATCAAATTAAACATACGTTTCGCTGTTGTGGTGAGCTGACAAATATAATGTACAGGGCTTAAAAAACCGGGGTCGGAAGCCATTAAAGACAGATTAAAATGGCGAAAATGTTAAAGAATCCATACTAGCGGGATCTTTTCAATCCGGCCGAACCGGGCATTCGTAAATTTGTTAAACGATGAGATACATGAAGGACAATTTAAAAATACTGTTCTGGCTCACCCTCACAGGTTTCCTGCAACAATGCAGTTTTTCTCAAAACAACCCTCCCCCCGGTAAATCATCTGCCATGGATACGATCAAGAAAAATAACCCGGTTTATTCCACTACCGATACCGCCCAGGTAACCATGAGTGAGGAAGAGTGGAAAAAGGTCCTGCCCGCCGATGTATTTTATATTGCCCGGCAAAAAGGAACGGAAATACCCTGGACCAGCAAGTTTGAAAATTTTTATGAAACAGGCACTTATTACTGCGCCGCCTGCGGCAACCCGCTGTTCCGGAGCAACGCCAAGTTCGACAGCGGATGCGGCTGGCCCAGTTTTTATGAGCCAATCAGCAAGGGCAGCATCATTTATACGCCCGATAACTCGCACGGTATGAGCCGGACCGAAACCCAGTGCGGGCGGTGCAAGGCGCACCTGGGACACGTGTTTGACGATGGCCCGCCACCCACCGGTCTGCGATACTGCATAAACGGGGTAGTTCTTGATTTTCAGAAAGCAAAAGAGGCTGAAAAAAAATATAATGAAGCCGCCGGACCCGGAAAAAAGACCGGGCAGTGAACGGTATACCTGCTTACTAAAACTCCCTTCTTCCCAAGGGAGTTTTTTATTTCCCAAAACAACCCTATTCAGATAAATTTACGTTCCCAAAAGAAAGCGTATGATGCTGGTTAAAAAGTATGGCCTGACCCTGCTGTTGATGTGCGTATCGTTTTCCGCGATAGGGCAGATTAACCCGGGACAGGTAATGCCGGTGGATCCGAAAGTGAGGATCGGCCGCCTGGCAAACGGGATGACCTATTATATCCGCCACAACGGCCTGCCGGAAAAAAGAGTGGAAATGCGGCTCGTGGTCAATGCCGGATCCGTCCTGGAAGATGCCGACCAGCTCGGACTCGCCCATTTCATGGAACATATGAATTTCAACGGCACCAAACGTTTCCCGAAGAATGAACTGGTTAGCTACCTGCAGAGTATCGGGGTGCAGTTCGGGGCCGACCTGAACGCCTATACCGGTTTTGATGAAACGGTGTATATCCTTCCTGTGCCCACCGACAAACCCGGACTGGTGGACAAAGGTCTGCAGATCCTGGAAGACTGGGCGCACAACGCCCTGCTGGATTCACTGGAGATTGAAAAAGAAAGAGGCGTGGTGATCGAGGAATGGAGGCTGAGCCGCGGGGCCGATGAACGAATGATGAAGCAAACCCTTCCGGTGCAATATAAAGGTTCGCGCTACGCGGAACGCCTGCCGATCGGCACCAGGGAATCACTGGAAAATTTCACGCACGAAGCGCTCCGCCGTTTTTACCGCGACTGGTATCGTCCCGATCTGCAGGCCGTGGTAGTGGTGGGCGATATCGATGTGAATGAGATTGAAGAAAAAATAAAAGAAACATTCAGCGATATCCCCGCTGCGGTTTCCCCGCGTAAAAGAGAGACTTTCAATGTACCCGATCACGCGGAAACCTTAACGGTGGTGGCCAAAGACAAGGAAACCGCCTTCCCTACGGTGCAGGTGATGTATAAAAAGGACCTGATGCCGCAGCAGACCATCGGGGATTATTGCCGCTATATCAATACGCTGCTGTTCACCGGAATGCTGAACAGCCGGTTCCGCGAACTGACACTTAAATCCAATCCGCCCTTTGTGGGAGCGGGATCCTTTTACGGGAACAGCTATGCCCGCAGCAAGGATGTTTACCAGCTATATGCGAACAGCAGCGACACCGGCCTGGCCCGCTCGCTGGAACACCTGCTGCTGGAGAACAGGCGGGTGCTGGAACATGGATTCACCGCTTCCGAATTCGATCTGCAGAAAAAACAGATGCAGAGTTTTTACGACCGCATTTTCAATGAACGGGAAAAGGAGGAATCCTACAAATACGCCGATGAGTATATCAATAACTTCCTGATCAATGAACCGATACCGGGGATCGAGTGGGAATACGATTTCGTTAAGCAATACTTCAACACCATCAGGCTGGAAGAGATCAACGCGCTGGCGCCGAAATGGATTACCAGCAACAATATGGTGGTTACCATCAACGCCCCGGATAAAGAAGGTGTGAAGATCCCTTCATCCAAAGAAGTGAACGGCATTATCAGTACCGTTCAGCTTGCTGCCGTGGAACCCTATAAACAGCGGACCCTGGCTTCCTCACTGATGGAAAGTAAAACACTGAAGCCGGGCAAGATCAGTACTTCGGCATCAAACGAAGAACTGGGCACCACTACGTTCAAACTGTCGAACGGCGCCACGGTCATTCTGAAACCCACCAACTTTAAAAATGACGAGATCCTGTTCCGCGCTTTCAGCAAGGGAGGTCATTCGCTGGTAAAGGATGAGGATTATTTCTCGGGCAGTTACGCCTCGGCCATTGTAAGCCAGAGCGGGGTGGGCAATTTTTCCGCCACCGATCTGTCCAATATGCTGAAGGGAAAGTACACCACGGTGTCACCCTTTGTCGCCGCTTACAGCGAGGGATTGGACGGAAGTACGATACCCAAAGAAACAGAAACACTCTTACAACTGGTGCACCTGTATTTTACCGCGCCCCGCAAGGATAAGGACGCATTTGAATCTTTCACCACCCGGCAGAAACAACTTTACGGGAATCTCGGCGCCGACCCGCAGATCTTTTTTAACGTGGAGTTCCAGAAACTGATGACCCGTAACCATCCCCGCGGGGGCGGGATCCCGAAACCGGAAGACTTTGACCGGATCAGTCTCGACCGGAGCATCCAGTTGTACAAAGAGCGGTTTGCCAACGCGGGTGACTTCACGTTCCTGTTCATCGGCGCTATCGAAGAACAGGCCATCCGTCCGCTGCTCGAAAAATATATCGGCAGCTTACCCGGGAAACCGCTGAAAGAGAATTTCCGCGACCTGGGCATACGCCCGCCATCCTCGATGATCGACACGGTGATCTATAAAGGAACGGAACCCAAGAGCATGGTACGAATCGTATTCACGGGCCCCTCCGCTTTCAACACCGAGGACCAGTATGCGCTGAACAGTCTCGGGGAACTGATGACCATGAAACTAGTGGAAAAACTCCGGGAAGAAAAAGGCGGGGTTTACGGTGTGGGCGCATACGGCAGTATGGGAAAGATCCCCTACTCCAGCGCCTCCTTTACCATTACCTTCCCCTGCGCCCCGGAAAACGCGGATACGCTAAGCGCGGCCGCGCTGGATGAACTGCGAAAGATCATGCAAAACGGTGTTTCCACAGAAGATCTTGAAAAAATAAAGGAACAGCAGAAAAGAAAACTGGAAGTGGAGATGAAGCAGAATATTTTCTGGAAGAACAATCTGTTTGACGCTTATTATACCGGTTACGATCCGGCCAACATATTAAAAAAACAAAAACAGATCGAGGGATTGAGTTCCGACAAGATCCGGAATGCCGCCAAAAAATACATTCATCTTGACCATTATATCCGCGCTGTGCTTAAACCGGGCAATACGGATTCCCAGCCGTTGAAACCCTTCTAAACAATAATGATGAGATCGATCAGGCCTGTTCTGGTTTTCCTGTTGTTTGTACTGATCGCCGGCACCATTTTGTCGCTGCTGACGCCCACATACCAGCGGGTGGAGAAATCGGTCGTGATCCGCGCCTCTGCCGATACCGTTTACGAACGGCTTTCAAGTCTCGGGCAGTTCAAACAATGGTCGGCCTGGAGCCGGCAGGATTCATCAGCCATCTATCATCTCAGCGGTACGGACGGGACGAAGGGCGCCACCCTTTCCTGGAAGGGGGATCCCGGCATATCGGGCGAAGGACGTATTGAGATCACCGCGCTGGAACCGGGTCGCAGTGTATCCCACGATTTTCATTTTATCTCCCCCCGGAAAGCCAGGGGCACCTCCACGATCACCCTGCGGGAAGAACAGGGTTTTTGTCATGTTACCTGGTTGTTTAAAATGCACACCCCGCGCCCATGGAACATCTTTAACCTGTTCTACAACATGGATAAGGAAATGGGAAAGGATTTTGAGGACGGGTTGTCTGAGTTGAAAAAACTGGCTGAACGACCATGAGGGAAGAATCAAGAACCTAAGAAACAAGATCCAAATAATTCATAAGTTTCAAACTGAAAATAGAAAAAGGAACTGAATCATCAGGATGATTAGATCCCGGATAAGGCGCCATTTTAATTTTCAATTGGGCGTTAATTTGTTTCTTAGGATCCTGTTTCTTTTTTTAAGTAAGTTTAGCTGACCAAAACTCCCATCATGAAACAACCTGTTCTCTCTGTCATTCTTTGTCTCCTGTTCAGCCAGGCCGTTACGGCCCAAAAACCCGGCCTGGAACAATTTAAAAACTGGAAACCCCGCAATATCGGTCCGGCCGGCATGAGCGGGCGTATCACCGCCATTGATGCCGTGGTGGCCAACCCCGATATCATTTACCTGGGCTCCGCTTCGGGTGGCGTATGGAAGACGTTGAACGGGGGGCATAGCTGGACCCCGGTATTTGACGATCAGCCCCTGCAGAATATCGGGTCGGTCGCCATCCAGCAAAGCAATCCCAATATTGTATGGGCGGGGACCGGCGAAGGCAATCCCCGAAATTCGATTAATCTTGGCGATGGTATTTATAAAACACTGGATGCGGGAAAGACCTGGAAAAAAATGGGGCTCGATAAAACCTATTGTATCCACCGGGTGGTCATCGATCCCAATGACCCGAATACCGTTTATGCCGCTGTGATCGGAAATCCTTTTGCCCCCCACCGGGAGCGCGGTGTATTTAAAACCACCGACGGGGGTGAAACCTGGTCAAAGATCCTGTATGTGAATGATACCACCGGGTGCGCGGAACTGGTCATGGATCCTTCCAATCCCAATAAGTTAATTGCCTCCATGTGGCAATTCCGCCGGCAACCCTGGGAACTGAAAAGCGGGGGCACGGGAAGCGGACTCTATATCACGATTGACGGAGGAAAAAACTGGAAAAAGCTGGAAAAGGAAGATGGAATTCCTGAGGGGCCGCTTGGAAGGATCGGCATCGCGTTTGCCCGCAGTATGCCCTCCCGCGTGTACGCGATGGTGGAAGCCAAAAAGAACGCGTTTTACAAGAGCGAGGACGGTGGATTTAAATGGACCCTGGTCAACAATGTTCCGGCGCAGGTAACCAACCGGCCTTTTTATTACCAGGAGATATATGTGGACCCGAAGAACGAAAACAGGATCTATAATGTACACACCCTCGTAACAATGAGCGAGGACGGTGGAATGACCTTTTCCCCCCGCACGGTCGCCGATGAGGTTCATGTCGATAATCATGCACTGTGGATTCACCCGGATCATCCTGAATTCATGATCCTCGGCAACGATGGCGGCATTGGTATTTCAAGAGACCGGGGCAAAACCTGGGTCATCGATGAAAAATTGCCGGTTGGGCAGTTTTACCATGTAAACGTTGACCAGGAACTGCCGTATAACGTAATGGGCGGCATGCAGGATAACGGGAGCTGGCATGGCCCGGCCTATGCCTGGATGCAGGGAGGATTAAGAAATTACAACTGGAGCAATGTGGGAGGAGGCGACGGATTTGATGTGATGCCCGATGCCGAAGACGCGAACTGGGTGTATAGCATGAGCCAGGGTGGCAATCTTTCGAGGGTGAACCGGGTAACAGGTATGTTCTGGCGCATCAAACCACCTGCAAC
Source organism: uncultured Chitinophaga sp. (assembly GCA_964424155.1). Classification (GTDB taxonomy): domain Bacteria; phylum Bacteroidota; class Bacteroidia; order Chitinophagales; family Chitinophagaceae; genus JJ008. The sequence continues at coordinate 13,496 of CAYRHU010000014.1, read as the reverse complement.
GGACCCTTCCATCGCCCTTCGCTGGAACTGGAACAGCGCGCTGGCCCAGGATCCGTTTGATAAAAAAACCATTTATTACGGCAGCCAGTATCTTCATAAAAGCACCGACAAGGGAGGCTCCTGGGATATTATTTCCCCCGATCTTACAACCAACGATACCGAAAAAATAAAAGCCTTTCAAAATACCGGGGGACTGACCCTTGATATTACCGGGGCCGAAACTCATTGTACGATCCTTGCCATCGCCCCTTCTGCCAAAGAACCCGGCGTGATCTGGGTGGGCACGGACGATGGTAATGTGCAGCTGACAAGAGATGGCGGAAAAACCTGGACCAATTTCCGCGGGAAGATTCCGGGTATGCCCGCCGGCTGCTGGATCCCGCAGATCAATGCCTCGCGATATAACGCTGCCGAAGCAATGGTGGTGGCCAACGATTACCGCCGCGGCGATCTCCGACCCTATATTTTCCGTACTACGGATTACGGAAAGACATGGACCCGGCTGGCAGATGAAAACAAAGTACGGGGTTATGCGCTTTGTGTGCTGCAGGATCCCGTTGAGCCCAACCTCATCTTTGCGGGAACAGAAAACGGATTATGGGTGAGTGTCGATAACGGGAGAAATTTTGAGCAGTGGAAAAACGGGTATCCTTCTGTTTCCACGTATGACCTGGCCATCCAGGAACGGGAGGCAGACCTGGTCATTGCCAGCTTTGGACGTTCACTCTGGATCCTGGATGATATCCGGCCCCTGCGCCACCTGGCATCCGGCAAAACATCATCAGGCCGGCAAGTGGTTACAATTTTTCCTGTGCCCGATGCCTATAAGGCAAGATTCAGGTCGTCCCCTGGTTTTTACCCGGGCTATTCGGGTGGCATCTGGAGTGCTGAGAACAGGAATTTCGGCGCGATGGTTTCCTTTTTCTATCAAAAGCCTGTAGTGAAACCCGATCAGAAAGACAGGGAAAAAGGGGATACGGCAATCGTCAGGATCTTCGGACCCGCCAATGAACTGATCCGTACGATCCGGTGGGGGATTGACAGCGGTTTCAACCGGATGTACTGGCCGCTGACAGAAAAAGGGTTCCGGAACCCGGGTAGCCCCAAACCGGCACCCAATGCGCCGGAACCCCCGGGATTTACCGTGTTGTCGGGTGTTTATAAAATCGTTATCCGCGCCGGCAATGCTGCCGATTCCGCATTTATTACCGTGAAAGATGATCCCCGGATCGGAGACACCCGGGAGATAGAAATCGCGCAGCAAAAAATGACTGCCCGGTTACGTGTTACAGCGGATAAACTGATAACCGGAACAGACCGGCTCTCAGAAGCTGATGAACTATGTACAAAAATGCTTACCCAGCTCAAAGGGGTGGAAGGTAAAGAAGCCGACACGCTCAGGAAAACCACATCGAAGATGCAGGCAGAGATCAAATCGATCCGGGAAACCATTACCGGGAAACCAATCGAACAACAGGGACTGTCCCGGAATCTTTTTGATACAAGTGTGCTCGCCCAGTACCAGCTGGCCGTTCAGAATATCCGGTTCAAGCAGCAGGTTCCCGGACCCCAGGAGGAAGTGCTGGTTGCCAATGCCGAAAGATCCATGCAGTCTGCGATCAGAAGTATTAATTTATTCTTTGAGGAAAAATGGAAGGCATACCGGCAACTGGCGGAAGGCACAAGGATAAACCTGTTCCGCGATTATAAACCTATTGAATAAATCATGTATGGATACAGAACCGGTGCGGCCGCGGTATGTTTCATATTAACTGTATGCTAACCCTGTTTTTATGATGAAAATGAACATAGGCGTATGGATCGGCATCATTGGCGGTATCATCGGTCTGCTGGTGGGCGTCGGCGCCGTGATCCTGACCGCCGGACCAAACGGAATTTATATGGGACTGGGTATGCTGGTCCTTTTTGGCGGCATGTTTTACCTGATGTACCGACTGATCTTTAAACCCATGATCAATGCCCACCGCCTGCAGAAAACAGGTATTCCGGGAAAGGCGAAGATACTGGCCGTAAAAGATACCGGCGTTACCATCAACAATAATCCCCAGGTAAAACTGACGCTTGAAGTAAAAAACAGTCTTGGTCAGAAATACACCACGCAATGCCGGGTGCTGGTATCCCGGATCAACCCCGGCGCTTACCAGCCGGGTATGGAACTGCCCGTAAAGATCGATCCGAAGAATGAACAAAATGTAGTGCTGGATTTTTCGCAACCCGTCGTAACGGCGCAACAGCCAAACGCCGCGGCTGATACGGAACTGCTGAAAGCGGAACTCGAAAACATGCAGCAGGAGAATAACGCGATCGCTTTATCGGGAAGACCCGCCCGCGCGATCATCAAAAAATACAACTGGCTGGGCGCCTATGTAAACGGCAATAACCCCTACGTGGAACTGGAACTGGAGGTATTGCCCGACAGCGCCCCTTCCTTCAGCGGAAAAGCCCGGGGCGTAATCGCCGAAGCCTCGGTGCACAAATACCAGCCCGGCCAGGAAATTTTTGTGAAATACGATCTCTACGACAACCAAAAGCTGGTGATCGACCATTCCTGATCGGGTTTTCATAGGCCCCATTTCCTTACATTTGCCGCATAGCAGGGCATGGATCATGCATGACGATTTTCATTGCCGTTGGCCTGAAATACCGTTGTGTACAGAAACATCAGACCTTATTATCCAACTAATAATTCACTGATGAAACTATCGCATCTTTCTGAAACACTGATCGGGTCCGAGATCGTCAAACTCGGCGGTGAGATAAGGGAAAAGATCCGCCAGGGTGCCCGTATCTACAACTTTACCGTCGGTGATTTCGATCCCTCCATCTTTCCGATCCCAAAAGAACTGGAAGATGCGATCGTGGAGGCTTACCGCAGGCATTTCACCAATTACCCGGCCGCGGAGGGCAACCTGGACCTGAGAGAGGCGCTTCATTCCTATATCAAAGACGAGGAAGGCCTGGATTACGGCACCAACGAGATCCTCGTAGCCTCCGGCGGACGGCCGCTGATCTACGCGGTATTCCGTGCCGTGTGCGACAGGGGCGATAAGATCATTTATGCCGTTCCCAGCTGGAATAACAATCACTATTCCCATTTCGTAGGAGGGGAACATATCGTAATTGAAGCGGGAGCCGAACATAACTTCATGCCTACGGCCGATGATATCCGCCCGCATATCCGGGAAGCCTCCCTGATCTCTCTTTGCTCACCGCAAAATCCGACGGGCACCACGTTCCGCAAAGAAGAACTCGAGGCCATTTGCGACCTGGTGATCGAAGAAAATAATCGACGGGGAGACGGAGAAAAAAAACTGTACGTGATGTACGACCAGATGTACTGGCACCTCACCTATGGAGATATCCGGCATCACAACCCGGTATCCCTGCGTCCGGCCATGCGCGACTACACGATTTTCATCGACGCGATCAGCAAGGTCTTTGCCGCCACCGGTGTTCGGGTGGGCTGGAGCATGGGTCCTGCCGCGGTGATCGGTAAAATGAAGGTGATCCTGACCCATGTGGGTGCCTGGGCCCCCATGGCGGAGCAGAAAGCGGTTGCTTATTATTTGTCCAACCGCGAGGGGATTAAAAAATATATTACCCGTTTTAAATCAGAGATCGAAGAAAGACTCCGCCGGATCTATGATGGTTTCGCCGCGTTGAAGAATGAAGGATTCGCCGTTGACGCCATCGCCCCCGAAGCGGCCATTTACCTGACGATCAAACTGGACCTGAAGGGTCAGACAACCCCGGAAGGAAAAAAACTCGAGAACCAGGGTGATGTTACCGCTTACATCCTCAACGCCGCGGGACTGGCCGTTGTGCCGTTCTATGCATTCGGCGCCGACCGGAGTTCCCCGTGGTACCGTCTCAGCGTAGGCACCTGCAAAAAAGAAGACATCAGGGAAATGCTGGATAAACTCAGGTCCGCACTGATGCAGCTTTCCTGATGATCCGGCAGGCAGGAGGGTGATTCCCTGCACAAATCCGGTACAGGGATCAGTTAATTTTTATTGATCAGGAACCGGAAAGGGCGGAGAAAATATCGCCTCGATTCGCGCAGGATTACCCGGGGCCTGGATCTGATCCGGTTACGGTCAACCAGTTCGTGAGCCCTGCAAAATTCCTCGGGAGATTCAATGTTTTGTAAGAGACGGTGAAGACCATGCAACTCCTCTTCCGTAATCGTTTCCGTATTCAGCAGCACCAATATGTCACGGTTGGAGCTAATCATAGCTAAGATCAGTAGCCCGACATGCCTTTGGTGCTCGGGCAGCCGCAGTTTTTACCGCCTTTTCCGGATCCGGAATAGTAGTTCCTGTTGCAGGCCGCCAGTGCCAGTACAATAACAAGGGCAAGGGCTATTTTATTGAAGGTTTTCATAAATGCTCGTTAGACTCCTGACGGAGGAGTTCTAAATTAAAACTATTTTACAAACAAATTAGTATCCCGCCGGTTGAAAAGCCTCAAAAATTAACATGAATCAGCATTTCCCGGAAAAAATGACAGGAAAATCACGTGTCCTGGTGGCCCCGCTCGACTGGGGACTGGGTCATGCCACCCGTTGTATACCGGTGATTCGGGAATTCATGTCGGCAGGTGCTGAGGTTTGGCTGGCCGGTGAAGGGTCGCAGGAAAGCTTACTTAAGGAAGAATTTCCCGGTTTGCCCTTTTTGCATTTACCCGGTTACCGGATCCGGTATGCAGGATCGGCGGCGGGGCTGGTATGGCAACTGTTCCGCCAGCTTTCAAAAATGCATAAAGCCATTCAGGAAGAACAGCAATGGTTGAAAAAAATAGTCCGTGATTACGGGTTCGACGCGGTCATCAGTGATAACCGATATGGATTATATCATTCCGCGGTTCCTTCCATCATCATCACTCACCAGTTACTTATAAAAACGGGATGGGGAAAATGGACCGAAAATCTTTTACAGAAAAAGAATTATGAATATATCAACCGGTTTACCACCTGCTGGGTCCCGGATAGCGAAGGATCGCAAAACCTGGCGGGAGATCTCTCCCACCCGTTGAAAATGCCGGACATACCGGTCCGGTATACGGGCTGGTTGTCACGGTTTACCAAACAGGATATCCCGGAACAAAAAAACCACTTGCTGTTTCTCCTCTCGGGTCCGGAGCCTCAGCGAAGTATGCTCGAGAAGATCATCCGTGCGGAAATTGCCTATTACGATGGAACGGTCACCGTTGTCCGGGGGCTCCCGGGTCAAAACCCGGAGTTACCTTCAGATGAGCGGATCCGGTTTTATAACCATCTTCCCTCCGGTGCGCTCAGCAAGGAAATGCAGGAAGCCTCCCTGGTTATCTGCCGCAGCGGGTACAGCAGTATCATGGACGCGATCGCCCTGGAAAAAAAATGCATCCTCATCCCCACCCCCGGGCAAACCGAACAGGAATACCT
>CAYRHU010000014.1:0-7953 GCA_964424155.1 uncultured Chitinophaga sp. | reverse complement strand
GGTAAACCAGTTTTTTCTTTTTAGCCCCGTATTCATCCACGAAGGCCTTCGCCGTCCGGGCCGCCCTTTTGGCCGGGCTGCTGATAAAGAGATCGATCTTTATTTTCCGGTCAAGCAATCGTTTTGCCATGGCGGGCGCATCCTTTTTCCCCCTTTCATTCAACGGGCGGTCGATATCATTCAGGGCGGGGTTGCCCCAGTCGCTTTTGGCATGCCTGACGAGTAGAAGTATTTTCATGTTCTGAGAAAAGTATTAAACTGAAAAAACAAGAACCTAAGATACAAGAATCCAAAAAAGTTCCGAATAACAAATCTCAGGATCCAAACAATGATCAAATTGAAAAACTAAATTTTAAAACCAAATCCCCGATCGGAGAGCTTTTTAATTTTGAAATTTTAAATTTATTTGGAGTTTGGTTCTTTGGTTCTTGGTTCTTTCTCCTCAATAGCCCCTCACATTCTTCCCCTCCATATAATTCATAAATGCCTTATTCACCACTTTGTTCCCGCCGGGTGTGGGATAGTTGCCGGTAAAGTACCAGTCGCCGAGGTTGTTGGGGCAGGAGCGGTGGAGGTCCTCAATGCTCTGGAAGATCACATCCACCGGTATGTCGATGCCCGGGGGTGTGATCAGTTGTGCGATTTTCGCGGAGATCTCTTCGGTGGTGAATAATTTGTACAACTGTTTCACGAGGTTCTCCGTATGAAGCTTATCACTCCGCTGGAGTTCTTTGCACCGGTCGTGAAGCTCCCTCAAAAACGATTGCTTCCCCTTTTCCTTTACCAGTTCCACGGCCGCGTTAAAGGCGACAAAATCACCCATTTTGCTCATATCGATGCCGTAGCAGTCGGGATACCGGATCTGCGGGGAAGAGGAAACGATGATGATGCGTTTGGGTTTAAGCCGCGAAAGCATCCGGATAATGCTTTCCTTCAGCGTGGTACCCCTGACGATGGAATCGTCGATCACCACAAGGGTGTCCTCGCCGGCACGTACTGTGCCATAGGTGATGTCGTAAACGTGCTGCACCATTTCGTTCCGGCCGGTGTCCTCGGTGATAAAGGTTCGCATCTTCACATCCTTGATGGCGATCTTTTCGATGCGGATCCGCCGCTGGATCATTTCGCTCAGTTTCTCCCCGTCAAAATCCTTGTTCCAGCTCATGATCCGCTCGATCTTGATCCGGTTGAGGTAGTCTTCCATTCCCTTCAGCATGCCATAAAAAGCCGTTTCGGCCGTATTCGGTATAAAGGAAAAAATCGTGTTCTTCAGATCGTGGTTGATGGTATGCAGCACCTGTTCGCTGAGGTTGTAACCCAGCGCGATCCGTTCGCGGTAGATCTTTTCATCACTCCCCCGGCTGAAATAAATGCGCTCAAAACTGCAGGCCTTCCGTTCTTTCGGCTCCAGCACCTGCGCGATCTCGATCTCTCCCTTTTCATTCACGATCAGCGCCTGCCCGGGCATCAGTTCCTTCACCTCATTTTCCCCCACATTGAAGGTGGTTCGTATCGCGGCGCGTTCTGAGGCCGCCACGATTACTTCGTCATTGATATAATAGTATGAAGGCCGGATGCCATGCGCATCGCGGAATACAAAACCGATCCCGTTGCCGGTGAGGCCTCCCACGTGGAAACCGCCGTCGAGATGCGGCAATGTTTTCTGCAGCACTTTTTTAATATCCATATGCTGGGGCGACGCCTCATCTTCCTTGCAGAGAAAAGTATGCATCAGCTCGATCAGGGCCGCCAGGTCGCTGAACCGGACCGTTTCATGCGGTTCCTTTCCGATCAGGGCGAACAGTTCATCGGAGTTGACAATATTGAAATTCCCGGCCAGCGCCAGGTTACGGGCGGGAATGGTATGACGGTTGATGAACGGGTGGCAGTATTCCAGTTTGTTCTTCCCCTGGGTACCATAGCGGAGATGTCCCAGCAGCAGCTCTCCCAGGAAATTGACATGACCTTTCATCAGCCCCGGGTGGTTCCGGATATCGGGATGATATTTTTCCAGTTCGTTGATCTCATCGTGAATGCGGTGGAAAATGTCGGAGATGGCCTGCGGCGCATTGCTGCGGATACGGTTCATAAAAGGGTAGCCCGGCTCCACATTGAGTTTTACGCTGGCCACCCCGGCGCCATCCTGCCCCCGGTTATGCTGTTTTTCCATGAGCAGGTACAGCTTGTTAAGCCCCCACAGCACGGTTCCATATTGCTGCTGATAATAAGAGAAGGGTTTCCTTAAACGGATGAATGCCAGTCCGCATTCATGTTTTATCGGGTCGCTCATGCAGGGCGCAAAGGTACGCCATTATCCTTTTTTAACTGTATAATTCATTGCTCTGCCAGTCCTTCCAGGGGAATGGTGACTGTAACGGAACACCCCTTGCCGGGAGAGGATTTGATATCCGCCGTGCCTCCGAAAAGGGCGGCCCGGTTACTGATGTTATTCAGCCCCATGCCTTTTTTATAGCGCTGAGAGTCAAAGCCCTGCCCGTCGTCTTCCACGCTGAATACGATATTCTCCGCATCCGACTGCAGTTGTATCCGTATGGTACTGGCCCGGGCATGCCGGATAATATTGCTCACCTGTTCCTGTATGATCCGGAATACCATCAGCTTCAGGTTTTCCTGAAGCCCGGCTTCCGAGAACCGCCGGTGCTGAAATTCTATCCTGAAGGAGTGCGTTCTGCGCAGTGAATCGCAAAGATCCTGGATCGATTCCACCAGCCCGATATCCCCCAATGTGGGCGGTACCAGTGATTGGGAGAGCCAGCGGATCTCGTTCACGATTGTCGCCAGGTTCTTATGGGCCAGGCTGATCATCTCCTGTACCTGGCCGGTGGCTTTTTCTCCTGCCACTTCGAGGTAAAGTCTGGTGGTGTTGAGATGCTGGTTGATATTATCATGCAGTTCCTTCCCGATTTCCAGTCTTTCCTTTTCCTGCCCGTCGATCGTGGCCTGTGTAATCCATTTTTGCTTCTGGATTTCCTGCTCAATGAGTTGCTGGGAAAGTTTTCGCTGTTCGGTAATATCGGCCATCGAGCAGACAACCTGAACAAGTTTCCCGGTTTCATCAAACAGCGGATCAGCATTCACCAGTAACCATACCGGGTCGTTGAACGCTGGGCGGTAGATCCCCATTACCACATCCCTTACCGGTTGCCCGGTCCGGATAGCAAGGGGTGCGGGATGATCGGCCGGGGGAAAATCAGAACCATCTTCGCGAACCGCGTGCCAGCGGGGATCAATGGGTTCGCTATCTTTTAACTGTCCGCTGCTGAGTCCCAGCATGTCCAGGGCGGCCTGGTTATGGATCAGCGTGATCCCATGCTGGTCGAGCAGAATGATCCCCATTTTAAGATTATGAATCATGTTGCGAAACCGTTCCTCGCTTTCCCTGAGGCGGTCCTCCATCTGCTTCCTTTTAGTGTCATCGGTGAAATAGACGATTATCTTTCCGACATAGGGGTTATGCAGCATATTATGACCACGCACCATGCACCAGGTATAGGTTCCGTCTTTTTTTACCAGCCTGACGTTGATGAATTTCACCGCGGGCCGCATATTCACCTCGTTCATAAATGCCGTCACCGCCTCTTCCCGGTCGCCCGGGTAAACATAATCGAATACCATCCTGCCTTTTAGTTCTTCGGGCTGGTGACCCAGTATATTCGTTACCGAAGGAGAAACAAAACTGATCAGGCCCTGCTCATCGGTGAGGAGGATGCCGTCCAGCGATTCGGCGATAAGGTTCCGGTAAAACAATTCGCTTTTTTCCAGTTTCTCTTCCGCGAGCCGCTGATCCGTGATATCATGCTGCGTTCCCCAAACGGTGGAAAGCATCCCGTTCTCCACAATTCCCTCCATGCTGTTCAGGAAATAACGGGCATGGCCATACCGGTCAAATTCCTTTGTTTCGACCAGCATGGGCCGAAACCCGTTTTGTATGAAACGGTAGAGGTTACTTATGCGTTCCTTGTCGGAAAAATCCAGCAATTGCTCCAGTTTCGTTCCGATGAGGTGCCCGGCTTTTTCATAACCATACATCCTCGCCATCTTATCATTACACTCGGCGAGGTAGGAATTCCGGCGCCAGTGTGCGATAATGCTGTCGGGATCCGCATTGGCAGCCACGGGCACCAGGGATTCAAACCGCCAGAGACCCTCCTGGCTCTGTTCATATGCCTTGTACCGGCTGGCCAGCGCGGTAGCGGATGTACCGTTAATTACCGGGATCGTTGCCATCGCATGTTCAGTTATCCCGATCCCCTGAACGAATCCTCCGTTCTGTTCGCCCGTTTCGTAAAGAGAAAATTCCCAACGTACGGGAATCAGGCCTCCTGTGGCCGTTTTCATCAGCAATGTTGCGGTGTGCACGGCGGGTCCTTCTTCAAAGCATTGCTTAATCAGCAACCGGAAACCGGCTGGATCCATAAAACAGGAATCCAGGGAGTGGTCTTTCATCCCGGGCCCGATGATCTTATCAAAGAGGCTGTTGGTTAACAGGCAGGTGGCGCCGGGATCGGACTGGAAATATAAAAACAGCGTGGAGTCGGCAAAATAGCCGGACAAACCGGGTTTATGGGTAGTACGGGGCATGGAGCGTGTCGCTAAATCGGGAAGCGGGGTAAATATAATCGATAATGAGATAAACGAAAAGTGCGGCAGCGATCTCCCGGCCACAAAAAAACCCTTAAGTAGTAAGGGCTTTTATAACATCCGGTAAGATCAGAAGGCTTTTTTCTCCTCCGTGAATTTTTGCAATGCGGGACATTCGGTCGCGGTGGCCCCGTCGATCATCACATAATAAGTTGTGATCTTGTCCCTGATCCATTTATCCAGGACTTTGGCTTTTTTCTCTTCGAGCGCGAAGTTGGATATTTTGCTGTAATCATCCTGCATGTTCATTCGGTGGGGCTCCGAGCGCGATTTGAGATAAACGATCCGAACGCCTTTTTTACCCTGTTCTCCTTCAAAGGGTGTGGGCTGGGAAATATCTCCCACTTTCATTTTACTGATCATGCCCACCATTTCCCGGTCGAGCTGATCGATCGTAACATAATTGGAGCCATCCCTCCCGGTGATAAAAGGACCGGCAAACTTGGTGGCTTCGTCATCACTGTACCGGGAGGCGGCGGCGTTGAATGACAGGGTGCCCGCGATGATCTTGGAGCGAACGGTATCCAGTTTAACTTTCGCCTGTTTGATCTCATCATCGGTGATGGGCGGGATGCGAAGGATATGACGCACATCGGCATCGTCGCCATTGCGGCGCACCATCTGGATGAGGTGGTATCCGAACTTGGATTTCACCGGGGCCGAGTACTCTCCTTCTTTCAGGCGAAAGGCTGTGGACAGAAATACGGGATCCCATGTCTTTTCATTTCGGTTCACCTGGTATTGCCCGCAGCGGTCTTTGCTGCCCGGATCCTCGGATACGGTTTTAGCCAGCTGGCAGAAATCGGCCGTCTTGTTTTCCAGCTGCCTTTTATAGTTGTTCATCTCCCCGATGATATACTGTTCGATATCGCGGGAAGCTTTGGGATATACGATGATCTGGCCTATTTCCAGTTCGGATTCATAATACGGGAGACTGTCTTTCGGTATCTTATCGAAGAAGGCTTTTACTTCTGTGGGTGTGATTCGTACATTGTCCACGATCTTACGCTGCATCGAAGCCGCGAGTTTCTGCTCTTTTACCGAGGCCCGCGCATCATCCTTGATCTGGTAGATCGTTTTGCCGGCTAATTCTTCAAGCGCGGCCTGGCTGCCCAGCTGGTTGATATAATAACGCACTTTCTGATCCAGTTCGGCTTCCACCTCATCATCGGTAACCGGCAGTGAATCTTTTTCGGCCTGTAGCATCAGGATCTTGGAAATAACGGCCTGCTCCATCAGCAAACAGGCGCCATTCTCGGGAACAGACCCGCCCTGCCGGATGATATCGGCCAGCGAATTCTGGATATCCGAGTACAGGATGATACGGTCACCCACCACGGCCGTGATCTTATCGGCCACCACTTTCTGCGGCTGTGCGTATATGGCCAGTCCGGATCCCAGTATCGCCAAACAAAATGCGGCCACTCTTTTCATCATAAACATATCTTCAAAAGTACTTTGACGTCGTTTAAAGAGAAATTACGTATGGGTATTTAACAAAATATTTGATGAAGGCACAAGATAGACGCTACGTAGCCACTTGTACCTTGAACCTTGCTTGTCCGCCGTAGCTTTAGCGAAGGCGGGTCCCTTGTGCCTTTACAGTGTTCTTTTCACTTCCTCTTCCTCATAGGCCTCCACCACATCACCCACTTTTATATCGCTGAAGTTCTTAATGGTCAAACCGCATTCCATGCCGGCCTGCACATCTTTTACATCGTCCTTGAATCTTTTCAGGGAAGCCAGTTCCGCCGTATTGCCTGCCGCGGGATAGATGACGATACCATCGCGGATCAGGCGGATCTTGGAATCGCGCTTAATCCTTCCTTCCATCACGTAACAACCGGCCACGGTGGCTTTATCGAACTTGAATACTTCCCGAATCTCTACATTGGCCACGATCTTCTCCTGCACCTTGGGTTCCAGCATCCCTTCCATCGCGCTCTTTACTTCTTCGATGGCGTTATAGATGATGGAATACATCTTTATTTCGATACCGGCGTTTTCCGCCAGCCGCGATGCCTGCAGTGAAGGACGCACGTTGAAAGCGATCACGATCGCGTCCGACGCTTCGGCCAGCACGATATCGCTTTCGTTGATCTGCCCGACGCCCTTATGGATCACGCTGACCACGATCTCATCCGTCGACAGTTTCTGAAGTGAATCGCTGAGGGCTTCCACCGAACCGTCCACATCCCCTTTAATGATCACCTTCAGTTCCTTGAAGCTTCCGAGGGCAAGACGACGGCCGATCTCATCGAGCGTGATATGTTTCTTGGTACGAATACCCTGTTCACGAAGTATCTGCGCGCGACGGTAAGCAATCTCCTTGGCTTCCGCCTCGTCTTCATACACTTTGAATTTCTCACCCGCCTGCGGGGCTCCGTTCAGCCCCAGCACAACGGCCGGCGCGGAAGGGCCCGCTTTATCCTCTTTCTTGTTCCGTTCGTTGAACATGGCCTTCACCCTTCCGAAATACTGGCCGCTCACGATCAGGTCGCCGGGTTCCAGGGTTCCGTTCTCCACCAGCAGGGTGGCCACATAGCCGCGACCCTTGTCCAGCGAGGCTTCGATGATGGTACCGGAAGCTTCGCGTTCGGGATTCGCCTTCAGATCCAGTAATTCGGCCTCAAGCAGAATTTTTTCCAGCAGCTTGTCCACGTTCAGCCCCTTCTTGGCGGAGATCTCCTGGCTCTGGTATTTACCGCCCCATTCCTCCACGAGCAGGTTCATTTGTGAAAGCTGTTCATATATTTTTTGCGAATTGGCGCCATCCTTATCGATCTTGTTGATCGCAAAGACCATCGGCACGCCGGCCGCCTGCGCGTGGCTGATGGCCTCGCGGGTTTGCGGCATCACCGCATCGTCGGCGGCGATCACGATCACCGCGATATCGGTGACCTTCGCGCCCCTCGCCCTCATCGCGGTAAAGGCTTCGTGACCGGGCGTATCGAGGAAAGTGATCTCCTTTCCATTGGACAATTCCACCTGGTAGGCCCCGATGTGCTGGGTGATACCCCCTGCCTCGCCGGCCACCACATTGGCGTTGCGGATATAGTCGAGCAATGATGTTTTACCGTGGTCTACGTGTCCCATGATGGTAACAATCGGCGAACGCGGCACGAGATCTTCATCGCTGTCTTCATCACCGTCCTCTTCTTCCATTTCCATCTGCTTCTCCATATCGATGAACTCAACGTCGTATCCGAATTCACTGGCCACCAGTTCGATCACCTCCGCGTCGAGCCGCTGGTTGATCGACACCATGATACCCAGGCTCATACACTTGCT
>CAYRHU010000013.1:34851-59169 GCA_964424155.1 uncultured Chitinophaga sp. | reverse complement strand
GGAACGGATCCAGAGCGTGCTGAAGAGCGGAAGGCCGGTGAGGAATTGATCCGTCAGGCGGCTACAGTCAGACGGTCACCGTCTGACTGTAGCCGCCTGACGTGTTAATTTCTTGTCATTTTGAGTTATTGAAAAATCATTAATTTTATCTTTCACACAAAAAAAAATTCGTTTCTGCTCCCCGGTCATTCGATCTCCGAAAGGCCGAATCATTGAAAACGCAGCGATGAATTTTTGTCCAAACCGCATTTACCACATATACAACCAGGGAAATAACCGGCAAACCATTTTCCACAATCGGAAAGATTACCTGATTTTTCTTACCCTCTACAGAAGGCTTTTCAAAAAAGTATGTTCCACCATAGCCTGGTGCCTTATGCCCAATCACTTTCATTTCATGATTTATACCGATGAACGTTGTGAAAACCAGCTAAAACAGGGAGGCATTTTTATCGATCCGATTACCAATTGCATACGTAAATTGCTTAGCGGATATGCCCGGATATACAACAATCAATACCGCCAATCCGGTTCTGTTTTCCGTCAAAAGACCAAATCAAAATGCCTGACCGAAATAAAAATTGATCCGGATGCCCGGGAAACGATCCATGATTATTATATCAACTGCTTTCACTATATCCATCAAAACCCATTTACTGCTGGCCTGGTACAACGGCTAGAAGATTGGGAATTCTCATCCTTCAGGGATTATGCAGCGCTGCGTTCAGGCGATCTCTGCCGGAAAGAACTTGCCATCGCGCATTGTGGATACAAAGCGGAGACGTTTATAGATTTTTCTTATGAATTGGTGCAAGAGAAAATGAAAAACCACTTTTATGAAGAAAGGATTTCAGGCCGTTTGAATAAGGGGCCCGGCTGAACAAATTCGAAAGCTGAATGAATATACAGGAAATCAGAAGTTTCCCATTTAATGATCAGACGGGGAACGTCAGATCATTAAATGGCAGAACGGCAAAAGTCACTTAAATACATTACTTTAGGGTACCACTATTACCAATTTAATTATTACAGATGAGAGTGTTATTCCTGTTTATATTGATGGCTGGTGGCAGCATCATCAGCCATGGTCAGAAAGATCTCTCCGGCACATATGGCTATACACTGCCCGCCGATAAGAATCAACCCCCCAAAAACAAATCGGCCATTCCCGGGGGTCAGCTGGTACTGATCCGGATGGAAGAAAACAAATACCGTTTCTGGCTGGACGTGCTGACCGGGCCTCCGGGATATAACCGGGGTGAAACCGACGGCACCATCGTATTTGAAAATGACACCGCCTCGTTTGACAATACATTTGAAGATGCGGAGAACCCCTGTATTTTGAAATTCAGGCGAAGCGGCCCTACGATCCATATCGACAGCCGATCCACCTCATTTAACTGCGGTTTTGGCAATGGGGTAAACGCGGATGGAGAGTATACGAGACTGAAAACGCAACCGGTACTGGATAACAAATGGCTTCGGCAGGAATATTCCAGCTCGCCCTACGCCATCGCCACTGCCGGAAAAACGGAACTGTTCCAGGATGAAAACTGCCTGGTGCCCTTTATTCCCAAAAGATATTTTTCCAAAGGCGACAGTTTTCTCAGCATCGCTGAAACCGTAAAAAGCATTTATACGGAATTCATCCCCTCACCCGGTACATTCATCTGGGGCTGGATCCGGAAATCGGATGTAAACCCGGCGCCGGTCAGATAGCTCATGGGTACGGCAGAGATCAGCAGCGGGCAATTGATCATTTACTCCCACCTTATTACCTATGGTAATGCGGCTACCCCGGAACTCACGGAATTGATCCGGGATGAGATCGAAACCATGTGGAACGAACCGGGTGTTTCCTTACAACTGGAGGAAAGGTTATGCCGGATCGTATTCCGTATTACGGCCACCGTTCAACCCGGCATACCCGATATCGAAATCTACCGCAACACGGATCCCCGGAACAATTATTTCAGGATCGAAACTTTCGCCCACGGAAATATTTCCTTTGTGGACGGGTTGGGTTGCAACAGCGGGTATTTCAAAGTGGAAAATCTTTATAAAGGATCCACCACGGCGGCGCATGAATATGGGCATACACTCGGACTGGAGCATCCCGAAGAACTGGATATTCGTGGAAAAGGCGTTCCGGGCATCATGTACCCCAGGGGTACCCTGGTGGACCCTCCATACCAGTATGAACCCGATAAACCGGCGGGAACAAAAGGCGGCACATTGCATCCGATGTACCGCAGGGTGCTGCCATCAGATATTGAAAAACTCAATCTTCCAAAACTGAAATTTGCGGAAGGAAAAGCCGTACTCGGAGAATTCACCAATATCTGGCACCCCGATCATTCCCTGATCGATCCCTCCTCTTTCTTCACCTGAGCAGTTCCGTGAGGGCCGACCGGATATCGGGATACCTGAACTGAAAACCGGTTTGAACCAGTTTCGCGCAACTTACGGTTGCGCTTTTTAGCACTTCAATGCTCATTTCACCCAGTACGATTCTCAGCAACAATGCGGGGACCCTGATACGCAGGTGCCGTTTCCCCCTGTTCCCCGCCATTCGTGTCACCAGTTCACGGGTGGTAACGGGTGAAGGAGCAACGGCGTTGTAAACACCTTTCATTTTATCGTTCTCAATAGCCGCGATATAAATCCTGACCAGGTCTTCCAAATGGATCCAGCTTATCACCTGGCTACCCTTGCCCGGTATCGCCGCAATTCGGAAGCGCACAGACCGGAGAAATTCCCTGAACGCCCCTCCCTCCCGGGCCAGAACAATCCCCGTTCTGAGTTTTACTATCCTGATCCCGGCAGGCATCCCATCTTCTATACCCTGTTCCCATTCCCTGCAGGTGATCCCGAGAAAATCGGAAGAGGGAGGGGCTTCTTCGGTAAACCCGGCGGGATGGGAATTTTTAGGATCTGGTCCGTACCAGCCAATCGCCGATGAACTGACCACTGATCTTACCTGATGGGTAACCGCCGATAAATTCCTTACAAGCAAGCGGCTGCTCAAAACCCGGCTGTCGCGGATTTCTTTTTTTCTCTTTGGGGTCCACCTTCTTTCCGCCACCCCCGCTCCCGCCAGGTGAATGATATGATCCGCTTTTGCCAATGCGGTGGTATCGAGGTAATCCTTCTGAATATCCCAGCCGGCATAACTCAGACCGGGCGGGGTTACCCGGTTTTTTGCGGGATCGCGGGTCAATACGATGACCTCATGGCCGAGAGAAAGCAATACCTTTGTGAGCGCTTTTCCAACCATCCCGGTTCCGCCCGTAATAAGAATGACCGACATGAAAATGAAGTTAACGTAATTAACAACCATTCAACCTGTTTGTTCGGCTGTCATCGGTGAGAAACCCCTATCTTCAAAATTTTAAATGACGAAATATGAGCGATGTATTGTCGGTAAAGAATATGGCCAAATCATACGGTTCGGTGCGCGCGCTCAAGGGAGTATCCTTTGATGTGCCGCAGGGAAGCGTATTTGGCATACTGGGACCCAATGGCAGCGGGAAGACCACCCTGCTGGGTATCGTGATGAACGTGCTTCACCCCAGTGCCGGTGAATTTGCCTGGTTTGGTAAACCCGGCGGTTCATCAGAACAACGAAAAAAGATCGGTTCCCTGCTTGAAACACCGAATTTTTATAGTTATATGTCCGGCACCGACAACCTCCGGATCACCAGTGCGATCAGCGGGCGCGGTTCGAAAAAGGAAATTGATGAAGTGTTGAAAAAAGTTAACCTGTATGACCGCCGCTGGGCCTCTTTCAAATCTTTCAGCCTGGGCATGAAACAGCGCCTGGCCATTGCCGCCGCCCTGCTGGGCGATCCGAAAGTGCTGGTGCTGGATGAACCCACCAATGGCCTCGACCCGGTGGGCATTGCCGAAATCCGGCAACTGATCGTGGAACTGAGGGAACACGGGCATACCATCATCATGGCCAGTCACCTGCTGGATGAAGTGGAAAAGGTTTGCACCCACGCGGCCATCCTGAAAAACGGCGAACTCATCACAACGGGTCATGTGGATGAGATCATGATGGATGATGATGTGGTGGAACTCAGCGCCGCCGATATCAGTGCGCTGGCGGAATTATTCCGGAATGCAGGTAAAGAGGTAAAAGTGGATACCCTCTCCGCTACGCTCCAGCTGGTTTATCCGAAGGGCCAGGCCCGGCTGGACGAGATCAACCGGTTTTGTTTTGATAACGGAATCGTTCTTTCCCAACTGGTATTACGAAAGAAAAAACTGGAAGCAAGATTTTTTGAACTGACCAACAATTGAATATCGATGAAAACGCTGGTATACACGGAATGGCTGAAGATGCGGAAGTACAATGCTTTCTGGTGGATCATGGGCCTGACCGCT
The DNA here is from genome assembly GCA_964424155.1 of uncultured Chitinophaga sp. GTDB lineage: Bacteria > Bacteroidota > Bacteroidia > Chitinophagales > Chitinophagaceae > JJ008. The sequence continues at coordinate 54,780 of CAYRHU010000013.1, read as the reverse complement.
CTTTCCTACCCGGGCATCAACTATATTTTCTACATGATCTACCAGAATATCATGGAAAACCAGACCCGGGCCGGGCAACTGGCGAAAATGGCCCTGGGAAATCCATTCAGTTTTCCTGAAGCCTGGCATACAGTGACTTTTCTGTCATCCCTCTTTGTTTTCATTCCTGCCGTGATGGTTATCATGTTCATCACAAATGAATACAGTTTTAAAACGCACCGTCAGAATATCATCGACGGATGGAGTCGTGACCAGTTCATCGCCAGCAAACTGATCGACGTCCTGCTTGTTACACTGATGGTCACATTCCTGAGTACGGTTTTCGCTTTTGTAGCCGGCACGGTAAACCAGGAAAGACTGTTCAATGAAACCTGGGACCAGGTATATTACGTGGGGCTCTTCGCCCTGCAAACCTTCTCCCAGCTGTCGATCGCCTTCCTGGTCGGTTTTCTTATCAAAAAGGCGTTTATTTCGCTGGGTGTTTTCCTGTTTTATTTTGTCGTTTTCGAACCGATCACTGTGGGTTTACTGAAACAATATGGAAACGACATGGGACGATACATGCCCATCGAAATATCCGACCGGATGATCCCCATACCGGCCTTTATTGGAAAACTGGATGTGGAAGGATATAAGAGATCGCTGGATGCCATAGGGCTTCATGTATTGATGACCCTTCTTCTTACCACGGTTATATGGATGGCATGCTTTTGGATTAACAGGAAAAGGGACCTGAAATAACCGGGTTTTCCGGGTGGAGGGAATGATGCGGTATCCCGGACCCGTATGGATAATATTAATTTGTCACCGAACCCTTTCCGAACACCCGGACCTGCGGTAACTGATCATTCAACAGTAACAAAAACCTGTCACCATGAACTCCTGCAAGGCATTTTTCCTTATTGTGTTCCTGAATTTGATACAAGTCAGCGCTCAAGCCCAGAATTCAGTAATTCCCTGCCCGGATAACATTATCGTTACAACCGATCCGGGCAAAGAGGGGGCTATCGTGAAATACCCGGCACTTTCTCCCGAACTGGGAAATGCGACAATCACACCGGCCTCCGGTTCTTTTTTCCGCCTGGGCTCTCACAGCGTGATCGTCACCACCGCATCCGGGCAAAAATGTTCGTTTACGGTAACGGTAACGGATAACGAAGCTCCCGAACTCTCCCCGATCACGCTTTCGAGGGAAAGAATATGGCCGGCCAGCAATAAAATGAAAAAAGTGGTGGTAAGGTATGATGCCAAAGACAATGCGGGATCTGTAAAAACGAATGTTTCAGTATCCAGTAATGCGACAGACGGTACACGGGACTGGGAAATAATTGATGAACACCTGGTCCGGTTACGATCCCTGCGTCTGCCCGGTGACAAACCCCGGATCTATACGATAACGGTCACGGCCACCGATGATGCGGGAAACAAAACCCGCAGAACCACCAGCATTGCCGTTTCTCAGACAATAATGAAGACCGCTGCCAATTAAGTTCCCTGTCCTGTCGCCAATGCAAGCGTCGACTACCAGGTCCATTGCGGGTTTATTCCGCCTGAACGGGATTGACCGTTTCCGGATCCCGGTGACTTAAAATTGTTTCTTCCGGGTTTTTGGGATGGCCTGTTACCCTGGCTCCTGGACGGGGAACTTTGCCGCTGTGGGCGGGGTTGCCGTTGCGGACGCTGTACGGGTGCAGGCGCGGCGTTATGGGCGGATGACACATACGGGTGATCGTGTACAACCGGTATCAGTTTACCAATGAGTTTTTGAATATCCCGCAGTTCCTCTTTTTCCTCAAGGCTGCTGAAGGAGATGGCGATACCGGTATTGCCGGCCCGGCCGGTGCGCCCGATGCGGTGCACATAGGTTTCCGGCACATTGGGCAGATCAAAATTGATCACGTGGGTCAGTTCATCGATATCGATACCCCTGGCGGCGATATCCGTGGCCACCAGTACCCGGAGTGTTCCGTTTTTGAAATCATTGAGCGCGGCCTGGCGGGCATTCTGTGATTTGTTCCCGTGTATGGCCGCGGCGCGGATATGTTGCCGTTGCAGGATCTTCACGACCTTGTCCGCACCGTGTTTGGTACGGGTAAATACAAGGGCAGTCTTTATCTCCGGATTGGCCAGCAGGTGAAGCAGCAATTCCGGCTTTTCCGTTTTGCTTACATGAAAAAGACTTTGATCGATCCGTTCCACCGTAGTGGCGGGAGGCGTCACTTCCACTTTTGCCGGGTGGGTCAACAGCATATTGGCCAGTTTCTGGATTTCCGGTGGCATTGTGGCGGAAAAGAAAAGCGTTTGTCTTTTTTGAGGAAGTTTCGCGATGATCTTTTTCACATCATGAATAAAACCCATGTCGAGCATACGGTCGGCCTCATCCAGCACAAAGATCTGTAACTGGTCGAGCCGGATATAACCCTGGCTCATCAGGTCGAGCAGTCTGCCCGGTGTGGCCACCAGTATATCCACTCCCCTGCGCAGCGCATTCGTCTGGTTCATCTGTGATACACCGCCGAATATTACGGTGTGGCGGATCCCGGTGAATTTTCCATAGGCCGCGAAACTTTCATCGATCTGTATCGCGAGTTCCCGGGTGGGGGTTAACACCAGCACCTTGATGCCGGGTTGCAAAGGTTTTTGTTCATACAACTGTTGCAGGATCGGGATCGCGAAAGCGGCTGTTTTTCCGGTTCCGGTCTGGGCACAACCCAGGAGGTCTTTCTTCTGCAGCACCAGCGGAATAGCCTGTTGCTGAATGGGTGTCGGGATCGTGTATCCTTCAGCGGCTACCGCTTTCAGGATAGGTTCAATAATTGCTAAATTTTTAAAAGCCATAAAGGTCTTTATGTTTAATTCGCAGTTTGACTGCGGATGAGGCTGGCTAAGATGTTGCAGGTCTGAATCAGCGAAATGTTATTGTGTACCACCGGCTTACAACTGCCGATACTGTGCGCTGAACGTGTCGAAGCGTGACGTATTACGTGGAGCAGAATACAAAGATAAGAAAATCCTGTGAGATGGTGAAATGTTTGTATACCGACCTTGAAAGATTACCATTACTGACGATCCGGTCATCCGGTAATATGAAATTTAAAATTGTAATTTCAGTCATAATTTTAAGTATGAATCCATTTAACAGGATTTTGTGCTTCCTCTGTATTGCCTTTTTATCCTGTAAGAAAGGCAACGATTTCACTCAGACAAACACCAATCCGCCCCCGGCAGCTATCGTACCGGTGCAGGCCGAACTTATCGGGGGATTACACCAGGCCCGGTATATAAGAGCGGTTGCCGGAACTTCCAATGTTATCGCCTTTGCCGGGGGTGACAGCAACCAGTTTGTATCCAATATCGTGGATCTATTCAATAAGACGAGTAACAGCTGGACCTACCGCGTAGCATCGGTGTTCCCGGAATATGCACTGGCAGTGCAGGATAAAATCCTTATCGGTGGATCGGATCAAAACCAGGTTCCGGCCGCAGTCATGGAAATCTATCATACGCAAACTGAAACGTGGGTGACCGTACCGCTTCTTAACCCCTGGGCAGGCCAGGCCGGGATAACCAGTTTTGAAAACAAAGTCTACTTTGCCGGAGGCGGGCCTTATAATTTCTCTGCCAATACCTACTCCCCCTCGAAAGATGTCGCTGTCTATGATCTCACAACCGGCACCTGGACCATGTTGCAATTAAGTGAAGCCCGTGGATTGGGTGCCTCTGCCGCTGTCAACGGCAGAATTGTTTTTGCCGGAGGCATGAACGCAGCGATGCAACCTTCCCGCACCGTTGACATTTACAATACGGCCAATAGCAGCTGGTCAACCCACCTGCTATCCGCAGGTCGCTGGAATATCCATACGGTTACCGCGGGTAACCGCGTTTTTTTTATTGGAGGGAATGACGACAACATCAATTACAGGGTAGTGGACATGTATGATGGACTGACCAATACCTGGACCGCATTCAGTCTTTTGGGAGACCGTTATGAAATGTCGCTGTTACCCTGGAATAATGTCATTTACCTGGCCGGCGGGGATGTCGGTTATTTCGAATCGATCGACGTGAATGCCTGTACCAGTTTTTCCCGGCCGTTATCCGGACCCCGGAGCGCTGTCGGTATCGGCACAGCCGGTAATAAGATTTACTTCATCGGGGGATCTCCTTATCAAACGGGAGCCCGGTATTTTTCCGATGTAGTTGAAATACTGGATCTCTCCAACGGGGAAATTAAAAAAGGATCGCTCCAGGTACCTAACGGGGCCGGTGGCTATAAAAGTTATAAAGGAAGTTATACGACCGTTAACCTGGGCGACGATATACTGTTAGCCGGAGGTGCCGACTCTTCAGGCAATCCCGTACGGACTGTTTATAAAGTCAAACGCTAAACCCGCGATAACGAATTAATGCAAGGTTTTCCTGAATCCGATCGGAATAAAAAACCCTCCGGTAGAAACCGGAGGGAACAACTAAAAATCACTAGCTAAATGCTCAGTGCCCGCCTGGACCCCGGCGGACAGGGCTTCATTGGAACGAACATTCTTCGATACACCCTGTATGACAGGGCGAAAAAATAGTATAGCCTAATCCGGCTTCTTCCCGTCTAAAAATGTGTTGATGGAACTGATGTGGCTCTGGTTCTTATCGTCGGTCCTGACCTCGTAATTGCTGTAGAAATTCTCCACCTGGGTGTTCTGGTTGTACAATTCCATATTGCGGCGGATATAAGCCGGCACAGTCTCAAACTCATTATTGGGGTCAGCAGCGTTAACATTGAACGACAAGTTACGCAACTTGTGCAGTCGTTCGGCCGCCCTACGTTTCTGCTCCTCCGTTTCGTCCCGCAGCGCGGGATCCTCAACATCGGAAGACAAAGGTTCCCGATTCGTATCGGGATGAGCCTGATGGGCCAACGGCATATCCGCCGCTGGAATGTCATCCCTTTCGACCAGCTGCATTTGCAATTCCAGGAGTTCGTCCTGTTCATTGCTGGCAGGTACCGGTGCAGGGACCGGTTTTTCGGCAGAACGCGTTGAGGTGTTTTCCTCTGCTTGTGATTCTGCGTAGATATTGGATGGTCTGGCCAGGTAACCCCCTGATGCTGCAGACACCGGGTTACTATCTTTAATGCTGAGGATCAGCTCAGCATCGGTTTCTTTTATTTGGGAGGGAACGGATGCGGGTTGAACCGGCTGTTCTTTCGAATGTATGGTTTCATCATTTCCCGTAATTGACAATTTGCCAACCGTAGTTGTACGGGTCATTTCATTCGTAGAATTACCTGGTGTTTTTTCCTCTTCTTTCATTACCGGTCCCAGCTCAAAATGCACGATGGCGGTTTCTTCCTCCCGCATGTCGGTAAAGTCGATCACCGGCGCGGAAACAACCGGCACTTCTTCCACGAGTCGTGGCATCAGGTGGTCTTCTACGGAAGGCAGATTCGGTTTTTCCTCCATCCCGGGTAATACGGGAGTCAGCTTTTCTTCTTTTACGTCTCCGGACTTAACTTCCTTTACGGTTTCTTTCAGGTTCACCACTGGCGTTTCCTCTTCCGTTTTGCCCAGCACCATCACGATCTTCTGCTCCGGCAGCGGTTCTTCTTTCTTCGGAACGGGTTTGGCAAACGGGTCTTTATGTTCAAAACCGGTAGCGATCAGCGTAATCCCCAGTTTATCACCCAAACTATTGTCATAGCCCATTCCCAAAATCACATCGGTGTTCTCACCGGCCTGGCTGAGCAGGTAATTCTGGATCACTTCCACCTCGTCCATGGTGAACTCGTGCTCCCCCGCGGCCGATGTAATGTTGATCAGTATCCATTTGGCGCCGGTGATATCATTGTCGTTAAGTAACGGCGAATTCAGCGCCTCCTCGATAGCGCGCTGCGCCCGGTTCTCACCGGCTGCTTCGGCATTCCCCAGAATGGCCACACCCCCATTCTTCATGACGGTGCAAACGTCCGCGAAATCGACATTGATCTGCCCGGTGCTGTTGATTACGTCGGTGATACATTTTGCAGCGGTGGCCAGCACATTGTCGGCCTTGGCGAATGCTTCCCGCATTTTAAGGTTCCCGTACTGGTGACGCAGTTTGTCGTTGCTGATCACCAGCAGGGTGTCCACATATTGTTTTAATGTCTTGATACCCTCTTCCGCCTGCTGCTGTCTTTTCTTTCCCTCATAGGCAAAGGGCGTGGTTACGATACCCACGGTAAGGATACCCAGGTCCTTGCAGATCTTGGCAATGATGGGCGCGCCGCCGGTGCCGGTGCCGCCGCCCATACCGGCCGTGATAAAGGCCATCTTGGTATTCACTTCCAGGATGCGCCTGATCTCTTCGAGCGATTCCTCGGTTGCCTGTCTCCCGATATCGGGATTGGCGCCGGCGCCGAGCCCCTGGGTGAGATGAGGCCCGAGCTGAACCCGGTTGGGGATCCCGCTGCTGGACAAAGCCTGCGCGTCTGTATTGCAAATAATAAAATTCACTCCGTCAATCTGCTGGCAGAACATATGGTTGACGGCATTGCCGCCGCCGCCGCCAACACCGATCACTTTCAGTATGGATGATTTTTCCTTGGGCAGATCAAAATGTATCATAAGTACATGTTTTGGGTTAGTTGTCTGAAAAAATCAACAGTGAAGCCTGGCTCCGCTCCTGATTTTGATTTTGCATGGTTTTTTATAATGATCACAGGTGCTTATCTTCTTCTTCCTTAAACAGGTCGATGATCCGGTCCTTGAACTTGCTCCAGAAACCAGTCAGGTTTTTTCTTTTCTCCATCGTCTTCCTGTTTACCTCTTCCTCCAAATCCGCGATGGGTTCATCCGTTGCCTGCTGCTTTAATCCTTCCGGCACCACCACGTTCCGGAAATCTTTCTCAAATTGTTTCCGGTTATGTTCATAATCATCATAGCCTTTCAGGATGAGTCCGATACAGGTGGAATAGGTGGGTTTGGCCAGTTCTTCGATATGACCGGCGGCCAGGTGCTCGTTCGGGAACCCGATCCTCGCGGGTAACCCGGTGGCATATTCCGTAAGCTGAATCAGGTGCTTTAACTGGGAACCGCCACCGGTAAGAATGATGCCTCCGTTCAGCATCCGGTTATCCAGTCCCACCTGCTTGAGATGGTAGGTCACAAAATCCATGATCTCGCTCATGCGCGCCTGGATGATATTGGCCAGGTTCTTCACGCTGATTTCCTTGGCGGGCATGCCCCTCAGACCGGGAATGGTGATATAGGCATTGGCCTTGGCTTCGTTGGCCAGCGCGCTGCCAAACTGCACTTTCATTTGTTCGGCCTGCGTTTTCAGCACGCCCAGACCCGTTTTAATATCGTTCGTGATATTTTCTCCCGCGAAGGGAATTACAGCCGTATGCTTCAGAATGCCCTCATAAAAAACGGCCAGGTCCGTGGTACCGCCGCCGATATCCACGATGGCGACACCCGCTTCCAGATCCTCCTGGCCCATGACCGCCGAAGAAGAGGCCAGCGGCTGAAGCACGAGATCCTTGGTATGCAGCCCGGATCTTTCCACGCTGCGGTTAATATTGCGGATGGCGTTCTTGTCGCCCGTTATGATGTGGAAATTGGCGCCGATCTTCACACCTCCAAAACCAATGGGATTGGGGATATTCTGGAAATTGTCCACGGTAAATTCCTGCGGGATCACATCAATGATCTGGTCGCCCGCGGGTATATAGGTCTTATACTGGTCCTCGATCAGCTGATCAATTTCCTTCTGGGTGATTTCGGTATCCGTATGCTGGCGCACGATATCGCCCCGCGTTTGCAGGCTCTTGATATGATGTCCCGCGATCCCCACATATACTTCTTTAATATCCAGCCCGGGGTTGGAGGCAAAGCAGTTTTCCAGTGCGGTGCGGATCGCCTTAATGGTTTCATCGATGTTCAGCACCTGGCCATGCTTGACGCCGTTGGAACTGGCCTTGCCAAACCCGAGTATCTCGAGTTTGCCAAACTCGTTCTTGCGCCCGGCGATCACCGCGATCTTCGTGGTCCCGATATCAAGACCGACGATAATGGGTTGTTCGTTGTTCATAGTTGTTGTTTTTAGTTGTTGTTTTTTAGTTGATGTGCGGAGTGATGCCGTAGCTTTCGCTCCTTATATCGAAATATTTATTTTATTCCCGTTTATTCACCTGTCTGTTCATCCGCTTCGATGATCAGGCCATTGCCCGTTCCTGCCGAACCTAATTATATCCATGCTCCTCCGGAATCTCCGGCTTCTTCGGCATCACCGCTTTTGGCTTTCTTTTCTTGTCGGACTCCGTTTTTTTATCACCCGTCTGATCCGCTTTCTTCACCCCGGTCTTCACTGCCTGCCCGCCATCCGCCGGTTGGCGGAGGGCAGGTGCGTTATCATCCAGGCGGGGGTTGGGATCGGTTTTTTTCTCAGGGTTACTAGTTCTTTCATCGGGCAGATCTTCTTTCTTAAACTGTATCGAATCTTTTTCCAGGGTAACCACCGGCGGCAATATCCTGACCACCGTATCCTTTGCGGATTCTTCCGCATATTTCAATAATTTTTCCACGTTCTTTTTCAGCGCAATGGAATCCACTTTGGGATCGCCGGCATACCTGGAGGCCACCACCTGTCCCTTGAACCGCACGTCGATCAGCTTATACCTGTCGAAACCCGATTTACTCAGTACCTGCCGGTAAAACTGCATCAAGCGGTTGAACTTGGCTTCGATCTGTTCGCCCTCGCCCAGGCGGACAATATGATTTCCCACCACCGGGATCAGTTCCATGTTCCGGTCGGGCGTTATGCTGATCTGCGCCACCTGTGCCATCCAGAAAGGATGGTTTAGGATATAGGTGGCCACTGATTTTACCTGTACCAGCAACTGGCTGTCGGCAGCCGAATAATTTTTTTTGCCGGGGAACCCGGTAAACACGGGGACCTTAGCGCTCCGGGAATCCGAGAGAGGCATCCGTGTACCCTCCGCGTCTATATAGAAAGAACTTTCTTCGCCTGTGAAAATCCTCGCCACCGGCGTTTTTTGCATGATCACCACATGCAGAACGTCCCTGCTGTCGATAAACAATTCGGCTTTGCTGACCCAATCAGTTTTTTCCAGCGTCTCCTCCATCTCGTTCAGGTTGAGCGAGGAAATCAATTGCCCCTTCAGCGGACCCCTGCCCGACTTCTCCAGGATATCCTGAATTTCTTTTTCTTTAATGAATACAGTATTCTCCGGGGCCCTGACAGTGATGACAAGGTCGGTGCAATGCCCGTTCCTCTTACTGCTGATGGCCGCGAGCAGGAGCGTCACCATGCCTCCGCCGATGCAAAGCCAGACAGCTATGAAAATGATCTTCCGTATCGTCGCTTTAGCATTCACTTATACTTCATTTAATATATTCCTGATGGGTTCGACCAGGCCGTCAATATCGCCGGCGCCCGCTGTAACCAGCACTTCTCCGAAATCCCCGTTCACGGTCCGGGCAAAATCTTCCTGTATCCATTGCATCAGTTCCTGTTTATCCTTCACCGATTTATATTCTTTTTTCATTTTGTCCAGTATCATTTCACTGTTTACCCCTTCCAGTGGCAGCTCCCGGGCCGGGTATACCGGGAGCAGGATCACTTCGTCGGCCAGGTCCAGCGCTTCGGCGAATCCATCCGCCAGGTCCCGGGTGCGTGTAAACAGGTGCGGCTGGAAAATCACCGTGCATTTCTTTTGCCTGAAAAGCGCTTTCGCCCCGTTGATCAGCGCCTTCAGTTCTTCCGGGTGATGCGCGTAATCATCAATGAACACGATCCTGTCGTTTTTCAGGATATACTCAAACCTTCTTTTCACACCCCGGAAACTTTCTATGCCTGCCCTGATCTTTCCCGGATCGATTTTTAAAGAACTGGCAACTGCGACCGCCGCCACCGCATTCTCCACATTGTGCATACCACCCATATTCAGTTTTACATTCTCAATAAGTTCATCCGGTAAAACCACATCGAATTCGTAAGAACCATGCTGCATCCGGATATTCCTGGCATAAACGTCCGCGCTTTCATTTTGCAGGCTGTAGGACATTCGCTGCGCTGCTTTCAGTTCCCTCCCCCTTTGGAGGCCAAACTGGCTGACCAGTAGCCCATCCGGTTTCACCCGGCTGCTGAAATCAACAAAAGCCTGTTCCATGATCTCCGCCGTGCCATAGATATCCAGGTGATCGGCATCCATGGCGGTGATGACCGCGATATCCGGGTTCAGTTTCAAAAAACTCCTGTCATATTCATCCGCTTCCGCCACGCAAACATTTCTTTCGCTGCTCCAGAAATTGGTACCGTAATTCACGGCAATTCCTCCCAGGAACGCATTGCAGCCAAACCCGCTGTCGCGCAGCAGGTGCGCCACCATCGTGGTGATCGTCGTCTTACCATGAGTGCCCGCGATACATATATTAAAAGAACTTTCCGTGATCAACCCGAGCACCTCGCTTCGTTTCATCATTCGTTGACCCTGCTCCCGGTAATGAACCCACTCTTTATGGTCAGCCGGTATGGCCGGCGTATAAACTACCAGGTCGGGTGCAACCGGGATCATGTCCACATTTTCCTCATAATGCACCGGGATACCCGCGGCTTCCAGTTCCCGGGTGAGCGCCGTCACGGTTCTGTCGTAGCCGCTCACTTTCACTCCCCCTTCCCGGAAAAACCTGGCCAGCGCGCTCATCCCAATACCCCCGATACCGATAAAATACACTTCGTTCAGTTTTTCAATCCCCCGGAAGGGGGTATTCATAAGGACAGTATTAATGCGTACGTTCATATTTTCTCAAAGCGCTTTCAGCACTTCATCCGCGATTCGTTCATCCGCGTCGGTGACGGCCAGCGCGGTCATATTTTTTCTCATTTCCTCTCTTTTACCGGCATCCTTCGCCAGTTCAATGGTCATGAATACCAGTTTGTCTTTTGCTTCATTATCCTTCACCATCAGGGCCGCGTTTTTTGACACCAGCCGCATGGCATTCACCGTCTGGTGATCTTCGGCCGCAAACGGAAAGGGTACGAACAGGACGGGTTTCTTTACGACACATAATTCGGCAACCGTCATGGCCCCCGACCGGGCCACTACGAGGTCGGCCGCGGCATAGGCGTATTCCATTTCAGTGATAAAATCGTTCGCCCAAACCTGTTTCCTCCCCGCAATCCTCTCTTTTGCTTTCCCTGCGTAAGGTTTACCGGTCTGCCAGATCAGCTGGAGGTCCTGTTTTAGCAATTCTTCCAGTCCGCGGTCAATGGCTTCATTGATCGACCGGGCGCCCTGGCTGCCACCGATCACCAGGACCGTTGTTCTGGACTCCTCCAGTGAAAAGAACCGGATCCCTTCGCTTCGGCTTACCGTAGATGAAGCAATGGAACTTCTCACCGGGTTTCCGGTGATCAGGATCTTTTCCGCCGGGAAAAATTTTTCCATGCCGTCCGTTCCCGTGAAAATCCGGGTTGCCTTTTTACCCAGCATGATATTGGTTTTTCCGGCGAAGGAGTTCGACTCGTGAATAAAACTGCGGATCCCCCTTGCCTGCGCCAGCCGCAACACCGGGAAACTGGAATATCCGCCCACGCCGATCACGGCATCCGGTTTGAACCGGTTGAAAATCCGGCGCACCTGCCAGAAACTTTTCACGAGTTTGAACGGCAGGCCGATATTTTTTATCAAAGAACTTCGGTTAAACCCGGTTATATCCAACCCTTCTATTTTATATCCCGCCTGCGGCACTTTCTCCATTTCCATTTTTCCCCTGGCGCCGACAAAAAGGATTTCGGTGTCTTTTTCTTTCTTCTTAAGGGCATGGGCAATCGCGATGGCAGGAAATATATGCCCGCCCGTTCCGCCTCCCGCGATGATGATCCGTTTACCCATACACCCCTATTTTACCGGTTCAACTCTTGTTTTACCTTCCTGCAGCTCCACGTTTCTCGCCACACTCAGGATGATCCCGATGGCCAGGCAGGTAAAAATGAAACTCGTGCCACCCATACTGACCAGCGGAAGCGTCACCCCCGTTACCGGAAATAAGTTCACCGTTACCGCCATGTTCGCAACCGCCTGGATCGCCAGCGTAAAACTCAATCCCAATGCGAGGAAAGCCCCGAAAGCATAGGGACATCGTTTATAGATCCGTATACAGCGGTAGAGGAACACCAGGTAAATGAACATGATAAAGGCACCGCCCACCAGCCCGTATTCTTCAATAATGATCGCATAGATAAAGTCGTTATATGCCTGCGGCAGATAATCCCGGGTGGGACTGTTGCCGGGACCCAGCCCGAATAATCCCCCCCTGGCAATGGCGATCTTGGCCATGTTCACCTGGTAGGCGTCGTTATCCGCGTCATCTTTGTTACCGTAAATGAAACTTTCCACTCTCCCGATCCAGGTATCCACCCTGCCGGTTAATGAGGTGGAGGAACTTTTCACGACCACGGCATCTTCGTTTTTCGTTTTTCCGTGACGTATCATCGCTGCCGAAACAAGAAAGAGCAGCGGGATCAGGGCTATTCCAATGGTTACTAAAATATGTTTGGTGCTCACCCGGCCGATGAACAGCAGCATCAGGCAGCTGGCGCCCAGCAGCAGGGCGGTGGAGAGGTTGGCGGGCGCGATCAGCAGGCAGGTAAGCGCCACGGGGGCGATCACCGGCAGGTACCCTTTTTTGAAATCCTTGATCACATCCTGTTTCCGGCTCAGCACCCTGGCGAGATAAATGAACAGCGCGAGCCGGGCCAGGTCCGAGGTTTGCATGGTCATGTTGATCAGCGGCAGGCGGATCCAGCGGCTGCCCTCATTCATGGTCACTCCAAAGAAAAGCGTATATACCAGGAGCGGCAATGAAAACAGGTACACCCAGGTGGCAATCCTGGAATAGAATGTGTAATTCACCAGGTGGGCGAAATAGATCACCGCGATTCCCACCAGGATAAAAGCGATCTGCTTGAACAGGTAGATCTCGGTATTGCCGCGGTAATTCTTATACGCCAGTGAACCGGTGGCGCTGTACACCGCCAGCAGGGAAACCAGGGCTAATAATACCACCAGGGCCCAGATCACCTTATCGCCTTTTGTCTTATTAAGGAGATGCTGGGCATTGAAGGGGTTCTTCCAGTCACTGTTCCGTATGTCCCTGGTTATTTCCATTGGCTTTATAATTCCCTGACCGCTTTTTTGAACTGGTTGCCGCGGTCTTCATAGTTTTTAAAAAGGTCGAAACTGGCGCAGGCCGGGCTCAGCAGCACCGCGTCGCCCTTGCCGGCAAAATGAAAGGCCGCCCGCACGGCTTCTTCCGCGCTCGTGGTGTTGACGATGGTGCCTACGACAGAGCCAAACGCCTCGTGAATTTTCGAATTATCCTTACCCAGGCAAACGATGGTCTTCACCTTTTCTCGCACGAGTTCCTTCAGCAGTGAATAATCGTTGCCCTTGTCTATTCCGCCGAGAATAAGCACGGTCGGTTTGGTCATGCTTTCCAGCGCGTACCAGGCCGAGTTCACATTGGTGGCCTTGCTGTCGTTGATGAACTCCACACCCCTTACGGTTGCCACGTGCTCCATGCGGTGTTCCAGCGACTGGAAATTCTGAACGGCATCCCGGATCTTTTCCTTACGGATATCCAGGGTGGCCGCGGCCACGCAGGCGGCCATGGTATTATAATAATTATGTTTCCCCTTCAGGGCAAAATCGAATACGCTCATCGTGGCGAAGTCCTGGCCGGTTCGTACATACATATCCCCGTCCTTGATAAATGCTCCGTTGGGTAATTCTTTTTTCATGCTGATTGGCAGTTGGTTTGATTGAATATTGAACTGATCCTTGTATTTCATAGTTACTTCATCGTCGGCGCAGTAAATGAAAGCGTCACCGGGCAACTGGTTCATGGTGATGCGGAATTTGCTGCGTATATAATTCTCAAATTGGTAATCGTAGCGGTCCAGGTGATCTTCGGTGATATTGGTCAGGATCGCGATATCGGGGCGAAACGTCACGATATCATCCAGCTGGAAACTGCTGATCTCCGCCACATACAGGGGTTTGGGATCGGCCGCCACCTGCCGGGCGAAAGAATCGCCGATGTTCCCGACCAGCGCGCAGTCCAGCCCCCCCTTTTTACAGATATGAAAGGTCAGCGCCGTCGTCGTAGTCTTGCCGTTACTTCCCGTAATGGCGATGATCCGGCTGTCGCCCTTAAAACGGTAGGCCAGTTCCACTTCGCTGATCACGGGGATTCCCTTTGCCCTTATCTTTTTCACGATCTCCGTTTTTTCCGGGATGCCCGGGCTTTTCATCACCTCGTCGGCGCCGAGGATCATCTCCTCCGTATGCCTGCCTTCCTCGAAAGAAATACCTGCTTCCTGTAATTCGCTGCGATAATTTTTCTTCAAAGAGCTTCCGTCGGACACAAATACATCGTATCCTTTTTGCTTTGCCAGCAGCGCGGCGCCCACTCCGCTTTCCCCGCCGCCCAATATGACAATTCGTTTGGCCATGGCTGCCGCTCAATCGTGTACGGAACACGGTTCTTCATACGTATTGGATTCAAATACAACTGCACCACAATTCGATAGGTTCATAACAGTGGCTTCCAACAGGACGGGATCATGGGTTTTTCAGTAAGCCGTTTACGCTTCTCGTTTCAAATGCTCTCCGCGCTATCTTAATTTCAGCGTTACAATACTCATCACTACCAGCAGCACCGTTACGATCCAGAACCGGGTAACGATCTTCACTTCATGCAGCCCTTTCACCTGGTAGTGGTGATGAAGCGGCGCTTTCAGGAACACCCTCCGCCCTTCACCGTATTTCCTCCTGCTATATTTGAAATAACCCACCTGCATCATCACGCTCAGCGACTCGACAAAGAATATCCCGCAGAAAATGGGTATCAGGAGTTCCTTGTGCACAATGATCGCCAGCGCGCCGATGATCCCTCCCAGCGTCAAACTCCCCGTATCGCCCATGAATATCTGCGCCGGGTACGAATTGTACCAGAGAAACCCGATACAGGCGCCGATCATCGCCGCGATGAAAATGGACAGTTCATTCAGCCCGGGGATGTACATGATGTTGAGGTAATCGGCAAACACCAGGTTGCCGCTGGCATAGGCGAATATGCCCAGCAGGGCGCCGATGATCGCCGAAGTACCCGTCGCCAGCCCGTCCAGTCCGTCCGTAAGGTTGGAACCGTTTGACACGGCGGTGATGATGAAGATCACGACCAGTATGTAAAGAACCCAGGTATAGTCCCTCCAGGAGGGGGGCAATAACTTCGAATAATTGAATTCGTGGTTTTTCACGAAGGGAATCGTGGTCACCGGTGTTTTGGATTCTGTGAAATACTTTGTTTTACCGTTCACATTCTTCCCGAATACCGTGGAATCCTTGAGGGCGCCCGCCTCAGTGCCCACATACTCCCTCCAAATGATCACTTCGTTGTTGAAATAAAGTGTGGCGCCCACCAGGATTCCCAGTCCCACCTGCCCGAGAATCTTGAACCATCCCGCCAGTCCGTCCTTCCCGGTTTTCCGGTACACTTCCCCTCTTTTCTGCGCCTCGCGTTTCCCTTTCAGCTTCAGGTAATCATCAATGAAACCGATCACCCCCATCCACAGGGTGCTGATCAGCATCACCTGTACATAGATCTCCGTCAGGTCGGCGAACAGCAACGTGGGGATCACGATCGCCAGGATGATGATGATGCCGCCCATGGTGGGTGTACCCTTCTTGCTTTCCTGCCCGGCCAGTCCCTCTTCCCGGATACTTTCCCCGATCTGCCGCTTTTGGAGAAAGCGGATCAGTTTCTTCCCGAAGAACGTGATGATGAACAGCGACAGCAGCACCGCCATCAGCACCCGGAACGTGGTGAACTTGTACAGTTCACTTCCCGGGAAGTTGATTCCCTCCTTATCGAACCATTCAAACAAATGGTACAGCATGGTCCTGTTTTATCCGCCGCAGCTTTTCGCGAAGGCGGGGTTCTGGTTTATTCTGATATTTTTATTTTTCCAGTTCTTTGAACAACTCCGTCACCACCTCCTTGTCATCAAAATGATTTCTCACTCCTTTTACTTCCTGGTACTTCTCATGTCCCTTGCCGGCGATCAGGATGATATCTTCCGGCCCGGCCATATGGATCGCTGTCTTAATAGCCTCTTTCCTGTCGGTTATCGAGACATACTTTCTTTTGTAGGCTGGCGATAGTCCTTCTTCCATATCCTTTATAATCTGCACCGGATCCTCGCTCCTCGGGTTGTCGCTGGTGAAGATCACCCTGTCGCTGTGTTCGCAGGCCGCTTCTGCCATAACGGGCCGCTTCGTTTTATCCCGGTCGCCCCCGCACCCCACCACGGTGATCACCACTTCGGATCCTTTTCTCAGTTTTTTTATCGCTGCCAGCACATTCAGCAGGGCATCGGGTGTATGCGCGTAATCCACAATGGCCATGATGCGTTGCCGGGGTGAAATGAGATAATCAAACCGGCCTTCCGCCCCGCTGAGTTCGCTCAGTGCCGTCAACACCTCCTGTTTCTCTTCTCCCAGGCAAATGGCCGCACCAAACACCGCCAGCAGGTTATACGCGTTGAATTCACCGATCAGCCTGAAATGCACTTCGGTATCGTTCACCGTCATCTGCAGCCCGGCCAGGCTGTTGTCAAGGATCTTTCCTTTGAAATCGGCCAGCGTGTGTAGGCTGTAGTAATATTTCCTCGCAGCCGTGTTCTGCAGCATGATCATTCCCCTTTTATCATCCGCATTACTGATCGCGAACGCGTCAGTGGGCAGGGAATCGAAAAAGGATTTTTTTACCCGGATGTATTCTTCGAATGTCCGGTGATAATCCAGGTGATCATGCGTGATATTGCTGAACAACGCCCCGGTGTACCTAAGCCCCGTTACCCGGTGCTGATGCAGTGCATGCGAGCTGGTTTCCATGAACGCATGGGTGCAGCCGCTTTCCGCCATCCGGCCCAGGAGACGGTTCAGCTGAACCGCGTCCGGCGTGGTATAATCGGCCGGCAGGGTTTCATTCCCGACCCGGTTTTCCACCGTGCTGATCAGCCCGCATGTATATCCCAGTCTTGTAAAGAGCTTGTATAATAATGTCGCGATCGTTGTTTTCCCGTTCGTACCCGTCACGCCCACCAGTTTCAGTTTTTCCGAGGGCCGTCCGAAAAAATTAACCGCCATATGGGCGGCCCCCACTGCGCTGTTATCCGTTTGCACATACACGATCCCTTCTTTTAATACGGAAGGCATTTCCTCGCACAACACCGCCACCGCGCCGTTATCAATCGCCTTTTCAATGAACCGGTGACCATCGGTCGCCATTCCCCGGATGGCTACAAAGGCGTCGCCGCTCTTCACCTTCCTCGAATCGGTCTGCACGTCGTTCACTTCCACTGATGTACTTCCGGCTACCGACCTGATCGCTACCTTATATAGTACATCTTTTAATACCACGGCCCTTTATACATTATTCATGTTCCCATCAGCTCAGTTCCAGGATCACCGTGATCCCCTTCGCCAGTTGTGTGCCCGGCGAGATGGATTGCACGGCCACTTTGCCTTTTCCCCTTACCGATACTTTTAATCCCATACTCTCCAGCAGGAACAGCGCATCCTTTAATCCCATACCCCTCACATTCGGCATTACCCTTTCGCGCACGGAGATCGGTTTCATTTTAGGTTCCGGGTCACCGGCGATCATACCGCCCCACTCCTGCTGCCTGACCGAATCGGTGTAGGGTACCTGCAACGATTGCAGCACGGTCCGGAGATCGCCGGCCGCGCCCGCATAATAAAAAGCGGCGCTATCCTTTTTCAATTCAACCGGCGTCGGGCTTTTACGCTGTACGTACATGGAATACAGTTTGGTCGCAATTTCCCGGAACACCGGCGCCGCCAGGGTGCCCCCGTAATGCGACGCGGCGTGAGGTTTGGTGCGGATCACCACGATACAGGTATACTGTGGTTGATCCGCTGGAAAATATCCGACGAATGTGGCCTGGTAAACGCCATGCGCGTATTTGATGGCGCCATCGGATACATGCGCGGTGCCCGTTTTTCCCGCCACAGCAAAAGGCATCCCTTTAAATACACGGGTGGCTGTACCGTCAGTCACCGTGGCTTCCATGGCCGACCGTGCGGCGGCGGTTACCTCCGGTTTGCAAAGGCTTTTCTCCATCACCACGGGGTCAAACTGTTTTACCAGGATCCCGTTATGCCGGACGCTTTCCACGAGATAGGGTTTCATCATCCGGCCATTATTGGCGATGGCATTATATAAAGCGAGGGTATGCAGCGGGCTTACCTGGAGTCCGTAACCGAAACTCATCCAGAGCATATTGCCTTCGGCGCTGCCCTTCTGGTCGAGCGGGGCCATGGTTGGCTTTGGCACGTTGGAAAGATCGATAGGGGTGCGTTCATCCAGGCGAAACCGGTGCAGGTACTCTTTCATTTCGGCCGGTCGTTTGGCGAAAGCCTTATAGGCGAGTTTACTCATGCCCACATTGGAACTGTGCGCGAAACATTCTTTAACGGTGAGAACAGGGCGGGGCGATCTTTCCGCGTCGGTGACCATTTTGTTGCCGACCTGCGCCCGCCCGGCGCTTCCCACTTCCACTTTATCATCGATACGGCTGGTGCCCTTTTCCAGTACGGCTAAAAGAGTGGCCAGTTTGATCGTGGAGCCGGGTTCGGTGGCCCGCAGCGCATAGTTGTCATCTTCCCAATAGGTGCCGTCGGGTCGACGTCCGAGATTGGCCATGGCCCTGATTTTGCCGGTAGTGGTTTCCATCACGATGGCCGTACCATAGGGTCCCTCACATTGCTGCATCATTCTCAGCAGGGCGGTTTCCGTGATATCCTGGATGTTCACATCCAGGGTGGTGTGAATGTCTTTTCCGTTTTCGGGATCTGTTTGAGTGCCTTCAACCGGAATGGCGGTACCCCCGGCGATATAACGGACCAGCCGATGGCCGTCGCGGCCGCTTAGCAGCGTGTCGTAACTTCTCTCCAGGCCTACATTTTGTTTTTTCGCTTTACCGTTGCTGCTGATATGTTCGCGGGAAAGACCGATGGTCCGGTTGGCCAGCAGACCAAATGGCAATAACCGCTTGCTGTTGACTTCGGTGATGATGCCGCTCTTATTCCGGCCCAGCCGCACGAGCGGGAACTCACGAAAGGCTTTGTAATCCTCGAAACTGAGTTTTTTCTTCAGAGGGTAATAGCGGTTGTTTTTCGCGTATGCTTTTACAAGTTCCTTTTTATAAGCCGCGGCTGACTTATCGCCGAAGTAAGCCGACAGGGCGATCGCGAATGAATCGACATGCTCGCGGAACCGTTTTCCTTTTTTCTCGCGGAGACCGTCGGCATTAAAATCCATATACATATCGAATGTGGGGATCGACGTGCTGAGCATTTGCCCGTCGCTGCTGTAGATGGTTCCTCTTTCCGCCGACAGGGCGTCAATCCTGCGGTGAAGGCTGTCACTCATACTGCGCCAGTGATTTCCCTCAAAGCGCTGAATGTAGAAAGCCCTTCCGAGTACGGCCAGGCTCAGCATGGTGATGCCGAGAAAACTGACGTACACCCTCCACAATATGTCCTTTTTTACGTCCACTGTTCGTTTCACCCGCCGGTGCTGCCAACTACGCTAAAGCATCGTTGGCTAAATCAGCGAAGGCGGGTACGCTTTTTAGTTGTTGATCCTATTTGCATCCCCGTCGCTCCAACCGGGGAGAATAATCAGTTGACCGCCGTATCCTTCAACACTACCGGTGATTGCGTCAGTTCCTTCAACCCCAGCGGTTCCACCACCTTCACCAGTTCGCTTTGCTTGCTTTGACCCATCACTTTCCCCTTCACGTCCGTATATTCATACTGCAGTTCCTTTACTTCCTTAGCGGTCC